>CANPWJ010000101.1 GCA_947584035.1 uncultured Acetatifactor sp.
TGCATCCGGTACAAAACGTCCAGACCGCTCTGCATATCGTGGCGCCAGCGGTTCAGCTCCCTGCTCATGCTGTACAGATCCAGAAGGCTGTCCCGCCGCTCCTGCTCCTGCTCCCGGCGATGCCTCTCCTCCAGCTTCTCCTTCTGATACCGGCCAAGGCGCTGGTATAGCTGCACCAGGAATACCACGATCCCTGCCTCATCCAACAGGATCCCGATCGTCAGCGCGTATCGCGCGGAACCGGAGAGCGCGCCCATCTCCAGCCAAAACAGTCCCATAGCCAGCACCGCCAGAAGCAGAAAAGCCCCGGCTGCGATCCCGTTCTCCCGGTCATAGATCCCTTCCCTTTTTCGGAAAAATATCGCCGCGATCCTTCCCATGGAAAACTTGATTACCAATGCCACCAGGGAGGCATAAAACCGTCCGCCGTCCCACAGGCCAAGCAGCTCCTCCAGGCTGCCTCCGGTAAGGATGCCCATGACGCTGAGGATGCCGTAGGTGCCGAGAAGCGCAATCAAAACCCACAAAAGCCCCGCCAGCAGAAAGTCCTTCCACTTGCCCTCCAGGGCCGCCATCCCATATCCGAACAGCACCGCGCCGTACAGAAAGCCGAGCAGCCCCTCGAAGTTCGTCATCCGGTTTAAGCCCGTCACTACCAGAAAATACAGGACACAGGCTCCTGTAAACAGCATCCAGCGCCGTAACCCTTTATATCTTTTGGGGAAACCATAATCGATATATTCTACCGCAACGGCCGCCGAAAGCGCATTGATCACATATCCACTGACTTCCATAAATCCTTCTCCGACTATTTTCCATGCTTTTCCCGCTCATACTGCTGCATGGCGCTGCGGATCTCCTTTTTCCTGTCTCTCCCCATTTCCAGGACCTCCCCGTTTGTCAGGTATACCTCCCGGGTACCGACCTCCCGGATATAGTCCTGATTGACCAGATAATTCTTATGAATACGCAAAAAATGACCGTCGGCCAGTTCTTCCTCCATGGCCTTCAGACTGCCGTATTTTCTCAGACATCCGCCGTCCGTCTTTCGGATCGTCAGGTCGTGGCCGCTGCCCTCAACATATAAAATATCCCGGACCAGAAGCTCCCGGAAACCGCGCCCCTCCTTCAGCTTATACCGCACATCCATATACGCCGTATCCCGCAGATATTTTCGCAGCGCCCGGAACAGGTCACCCTCCAGGCAGCTTTTCCGCACGAACCACAGAGGGGAGTATTCCGGCGCGTCAAACACGAAGCTCTCATGGGCCGATACAAAGACCAGGCCGGTCTGCGGACAGTCCATGGAGATCCTTTCCGCCAGCTCAAAACCGCCGGGCTCCGGCATCTCGATATCCAGAAACAACAGATCAAACGCTTCTCCCCGGGCCGCCGCATACAGCTCCGCACCGTTTCGGAACGAGCTGCACAGCAGTCTGACCGGCTCCCCTGCCCTCTTCAGCGCCGACCGCAGCGCTTCCTCTATCCGCCGGATATCCTCTTCCTCGTCATCGCATATCCCGACTCTGCACACCCTCTTTTCCATCCGGTTTCCCCTGTTCCCTCCTCCGCGGCGCCCTGGGACGGACAGCCATTCTATGTCCGGCTGCCGGTCACAACAGCCTTTCCCATTCCTTTTCCTTAAAGCCTGTCAGCACCACATCGTCATCCACGATCAAGGGACGTTTTACAAGCATCCCGTTCGTAGCAAGCAGCCGCAGCTGTTCCTCCTCGCTCATCCGGGGCAGCTTCTGCTTCAGCCCCATTTCTTTATAGAGCACACCGCTGGTGTTAAAAAATCTCTTCAATTCCAGCCCGCTCTTCTCATACCACGCCTTCAGCTCCTCATAAGAGGGATTGTCCTCCACAATAGGACGCTCCGTATACTCTACCTTGTGCTCATCCAGCCATTTCCTGGCCTTTTGGCAGGTGGAACACTTTGGATAGCATAAAAATAACATGTTCTGCACTTCCTTTCGTATCCGCGTTTCTTCGCATTGTACTTCTTCGCATCGTACTTCTCCCTACCGGTACTTTTTCCTACCGACACTTCTTCCCCCTGTCAGCCCCTGCCGCCCGCGGGAACCACGGGAATTTTAACTCATCATACCATAAAACCGGGAAGAAATCTACACCGCTGCCGCACCGCCGCATATTTCCCACGCATATTTCCCTCTGCAAAGGCGCTCTTCATCCGCCATATCGTTCAATAAACTCGTTTTCATCGTCATACTCGCATCCACACTGCGGACATACGATCTTCCCGGAACTGGCGGCAAATTCCGTTCCACAGCAATTACAATACGCCCGGAGCTCCCCTCCTCTTTCTGTTTCTCTTTCCCTTTCCCATTCCTCGGCCGCTGCGCCTTCCGGCCGTTTTGGGGGAACCTGTGTCACAGGGCTGTATCCTACCAGCTGCTGCATACGGATCCCCAGGGAGCGGCAGATTTTTTCCAATCGTTCCACCGTCGGACTCGATTCCCCTCGTTCGATTTTTCCATAATATTTTTCGTTTACTTCCGCCTTCTCTGCGACCTGCGCCTGCGTCATGCCGCTCAACCGCCTGTAATATTTCAACGCAGCTCCTATATCCATGTCCGCCTCCTCAAACCGCATATATGCGGTTTTGTTTTTGCATCGTTAATTATACAATGATAAGTAGATGGGAGCAATTAAAAGCAGGGAGAACCACAAATGATCGTTGATATGCAGAGCGAATTACGGGATTTTACCTACATCACAAATCTCTATAAATGTATCGCAAACTACAATCTCATGGGACATCAAATCGGCCGAAAGGTAGGGGATATGCTTGAGATCCTTACAATGGGGGTCATCTATCAAAGCGCTTCCTTAAAGGCCCATCTGGATACGGAGGGCAAGCTGGAGGGGTATACCTCCGCGGGACACAAAGTAGAATTTGGTTTTTTCGCTGACCCTCGCAAAAAAACCGGTCTTTTCGGTGCCATCGAATGTAAATGCGTGGGGGTCGAGGAAACCAAATTTACATCCGGGCATCTAAAAACCTTATCCCCGAACGGCTCCTTCGATGTCTCCCTGTACGGTCAATGGATGGAGGCTTCTATCTCCGCCACCGTTCGGCTGATCTCTGTTTCCGACGATCAGATTACCATCGAGATAAAAAATTCAAAGGATTCCCGCAGACAACAGCTGTCTCTGTCCACAGGAGACAACGTGAAGCTCATCGTGGATGAGAACGGGCAATTTTTGAATACCACCCCGCACGGCAATATGCTGACCGAGATTCCCGGCATTATCCGCATTTGCAAAACAATCAAAGTGGACAAAATCTCCGCTTCCGGCTGTACCTTCTCCCTCTGGAACTGTCTTACGGGGCCGCAGACAATCGAAAAGGCAAAACAGGCATCCCTGGTTGCCATGGATCTGCGCAAAAAAATAGACGGACATTGGGGCAGGGAGGATGTCTCCCCGGAAAACAAAGCCATGACCTTCCTGCACATACTGTGCGAATTCTCTCACTGGGAGGAAAAATCGAGAAACGTCATCCGGACCTGCATTGACCACAATTTTGTCGTTCCGGACGAAATACTGATCTATGCCTTTCAGTGCTTTGAAAATCGTTTTGGCACGGCGGATATGCTCCCCCATATAAGCAAAAAGAAATTTGAAACCGATTCCCGGGTGCGCTCCGTGATCCATGACGTCCTGGCACATTTTGAAAATCACATATTCTACGATATTGAGAGCGGTTGCTATGTTACCATCGACTGTACCGATCATTCTATGTGCGTAATTCCAATATAGAACGCTATTTTCGAAAGAACAGGATCGCATCCTGCTTGCTGTTTTCATGCTCCGAATAATCGGCCCGGAAATTGTACGCATATCTTCCCGTACCATAGCTGGTGGATCTGTATACTAATTTCACCAACACAAAGCCGATTTCCTGCATCATGGTGATAAAGGTTTTGTGGACGCTGAATAACTCATTTTTTACCGTGCAGTCACCGATCACGATACAACAGTATCCCCCGGCCTTGAGATGCTCATATGCCATCTGATACGCTATGCGATTGTGCCGGAAATACTGCTCTACAATGGCATCACTGTTGACCGGATAAGACTTGATCTCGGACTGCTTGATCTCCTCGTAGGACTTCTTTCCAAAAATTTCTTCAAAGCCATCCGCCCAAAGAAACTTCAGCTTATAGACAGGAATATAGTCAAAACAATTCAAGTAGGGCGGATGTGATAAAACCGCTCCCAACGCTTTCCCGGTCTGCTCCTTCTTTTCCGTAAGGAGGGCGTCCACCGCAACGGTGTCCGAATTGTTGACGAGATACGCATCCGCGCAGACCCGGGCACTCGTGCTCCTATTCCATTCTTCCATGGTCAGGAGCATTTCATTCACTTTTTTTACATACGCCTCCACCGCATCTCTTTCCCGCTTTTTCTTGTTCACATGCGGCCTGACCTCTGCGTCATACGCCCGCGACACCCTCCGAATGACGGCAAAAAAGGCCAGATCAAAAAATTCCCTTTCCCGGGTCAGAGGTTGTGACAACAGCGTGGCCTTGATCCCATACAGCTGTCGGATCACATCCCCGGAAAACCATTTGGAAAAGGTCTCGTCCCGGCTCAGCCTTCTTACTTCCTCGTCCATTCTCCGCACCGCCGCATCCTCTGTCTCCGCGGCCGCCCCGGCCGATAATCCTCCCAGAACACAGCGGTTGTATCCATCGATCTGCCCTCTTATTTTATCCCACGCAGCCTTTAAACGCTCCACGTCGTAATTGTATGTTTTTACCCTGCAGGCCAAGACCGCAAACGGATTGATATCCAGTCCAAAGGAGTCGATCCCGGCCAGCTTCGCCTCGACCAGGGAGGTCCCGGAACCCACATAGTTGTCAAGAAGAAAATCCCTTTGCGGATCGATCACTCCCTTTTCCAGCAGCTCCTCAATCATCATTTTCCCTATTTTAGAGGGGAATTTTCCATAATATCTAAAATAGTCATGTGTCAAATACGATAATTCTGAAATCGTTTCGTCCACATTCCAAAACGCTCTCTCACATTCCAGTGCATCTATGTCTATCTGGCCTTTTCGGTAATATTCATTTTCACTTAACTTGAATTGTTCCTTTTCAGCCATTTCGTCTCTCTAACCTTTCTGCCTGGAATAAGGTTATTATACCACCAGCGCAGACCGGGAAGCGCTGCGCAGCAGCATTTACTTTTCAAGCGGTGGGTTGCCTGGAATAAGGTTATTATACCACACATCCGGAGGCTTTTGGAGAATTTTTACCGATTTTCGGCCGCCTCCTCCGCCTCCTCTGCCGTCTCCGTCTGGCCCTTCTCCCCCATCAGCCGCTCCAGAGCCCTCGCCGCCGCGCTCAGGCTTCTCCGGCACAAATCCGATCCCCAGATTGTTGCGCACCATCGGCAGGATCTGGTCCGCTGTGGCGGCCTCGATGACCGGCGAGAAGGATAACCCGTTCCGGGAAAACCAGCGGCTGTACATCTCATAGGTCTTGGTCTGGGAGCCGAGGGAGATCAGCGGATATTCCGACAGCTCGCACAGCGGCACCCTTCTCGATGCAAGGCCGGAAAAATAAGGACCGCATACCGCGACCTCCTGCACCTTCTTCAGTTCCCTGGAGCGAAACCCCGTTATCCTTTCCCCGTCCGGCACCGTAACGACCGCGAGATCCACCAGACTGCTCTTCAAAGCCGCCGCTGCCTGGAGCGTGGTGTAATTGGAAATATTCAGGCGGATTCCGGGAAACTGCTCCCGATATTCCTTCAGCACCGGAAGCAGGAAGGTGTGCAGCGCCACCTCCGTGGTGCCCAGCGACACGATACCGCTCTGCAGAGCCCTGGCCCCGTTGAGCTTTGCCTCCGCAAAGGCGATCTGCTCCACAGCGGCCTTGACATGCGAATACAGGATTTCGCCCTCCGGCGTCAGGCGGACTCCCCTGCTGGAACGGACGAAAAGCGTACATCCCAGCGCACTTTCCAGCTTTTTAATGGTGCGGGTGATATTGGGCTGGTTGCACAAAAGCGCGTTGGCGGCAAGCGTAAGGCTCCGATACTTGGCCACATAATAGAAAATCTTGTAATAATCAAAACTGATGTCCATCTTTTCTCCATATCAATCAGGAATAGTATCCATATCAAATATATATTTATCATATGGCTTTATCTGTATTATAATGAGTCCTGTGGCCGTTCGTCAAGGCCGGAGAGAGAGGATCAGAACATTGGAAATGAATAAGGATCTGACGGTAGGAAAACCGGGCACTGTGGTATGGAAATTCTGTGTGCCCCTGTTTGGCAGCATTATCTTCCAGCAGCTGTACAATATTGCGGACAGCTTTGTGGCGGGGAAATTTGTGGGAGAGAACGCGCTGGCCGCGGTGGGAAACAGCTATGAAATCACCCTGATCTTTATCGCCTTTGCCTTCGGGTGTAATATCGGCTGCTCCGTGACCGTGTCGCAGCTGTTCGGCGCCAAGCGATATCTGGAACTAAAGACTGCCGTCTCCACCGCTCTGATTTCCATCGGAGTCCTGTGCGCGCTCTTAATGGCGGGCGGCATCCTGTTCAGCGGCGATCTTCTGCGGCTGATCCACACGCCCGAGGAAGTGTTCACCGCATCCAAACTGTATCTGGATATCTACATCTGGGGGCTTCCCTTTGTATTTTACTACAATGTGGCCACGGGCATCTTCTCTGCGCTGGGGAACTCCAAGACGCCCTTCCTGTTCCTGATGTTCTCCTCCCTGGCCAACATCGGCATGGACATCCTGTTTACCACGGCCTTCTCCTCCTTCTTTGTTTACGGTGTGGACGGCGTGGCCTGGGCGACCTTCCTCTGCCAGGGAGTCAGCTGCGTCCTGGCACTGTTTTTCGTCTCCCGGGCGCTGCGCTCCATTCAGACCCCGGAGAAAGCTCCCCGGTTTTCCTGGAATCTGCTCCGCAGGATCTCAGTGGTGGCCATCCCCAGTATTTTGCAGCAGAGCTTTATTTCCGTCGGGAATATCATTATTCAGGGCGTCATCAATTCCTTTGGCACCGGCGTGATGGCCGGATATTCCGCCTCCATCAAGCTGAACAACCTGGTCATCACCTCCCTTACCACCCTGGGGAACGGGATCTCGAACTTTACGGCCCAGAACCTGGGGGCGCAAAAGCTTTCCCGGGTGCGGGAGGGCTTCCGCGCCGGGCTGAAGCTGGTCTGGCTCCTGTGTCTCCCGCTCTCCCTGCTCTATTTCTTCGCGGGAAAGGTTCTGGTCCTTCTCTTTCTGGACACGCCCAGCCAGGCGGCGCTGGACACCGGCGTCACGTTCCTGCGGATCGTGGCTCCCTTCTACTTCGTGGTGTCGGCAAAGCTGGTAGCCGACGGTGTGCTCCGCGGCGCGGAGCGGATGAAACAGTTTATGACCGCTACCTTTACCGATCTGTTCCTGCGGGTAGCGCTGGCAAAGCTTCTCTCCCTCACCGCGCTGGGCTCCACCGGCATCTGGCTGGCATGGCCCATCGGCTGGACGATCGCCACGGTTTTGTCCATCCTGTTTTACCATAACGGCAAATGGAACAGGAGCCTGGAAGCCTGACACCGCCCCCTTATTTCTCTCCCTCCAGCTTCCTTCGCAGCTCCAGGTACCGCTCGTACTGCTCCGGCCGCTTCTCCCGCAGACGCTCCTCCAGCTCTCTCCGGCGTCTGCGCAGCATCTCGATCGCCTCCGGATCGAAGTCCTGCAGCTTCTTCTCCACCGCGTGGCGCCGCTGCTCCAGCTTCGCCTCGATCTCCTCGACCTGCGTACCGCTCTGCTCCTGCAGTCTGGAGAAATACAACTCCAGGCGGTTCAGAAGCTCATCCTCGTCGAACAGGCCGACCCGGCCCCAGGAGGCCGTGCTCTCCGCCCGTATGATATTTTCCATGCTGTAATCTCCGGAGCGGATCAGCACCTCCGCCACTTCTCTGGCAAGCGCCTCCATCTTCTCCCCGGCGCCTTCTCCGAAGGCCCACTCAAACTCCGCGAGACGTTCCGCCGCCTCCACCTGCGGAGCGTTTCCGGGCAGACCGCCCTCCAGCGGATAGGGCTTCTCCACTCCCGCCGCCCGCAGGGCAAGCGCCACCGTTCGCCTTACGGACCCTTCCTCGATCAGCGTCCCCGCCCCGAAAGCCCGCAGCTGATCGTTGACCGTGTCCGCATGTTCTGTCAGGTAAAAGTAGATCCCCCGGGCGTTTAAATTCCGCTTCAGGATCACCAGCCGCTCCGCCGCGGTGATATCGATGCTCCCGATGCCCCTGGCATCCACGATGACCTGACGGGTATCCTC
>CANPWJ010000102.1 GCA_947584035.1 uncultured Acetatifactor sp.
AGAGCACCATGTCAGCGGCCAGCTGAAGGTGGCGCCGGAGCATATTTCCGACACCGTGCTGGCCTGTATGGGAAAGCCCCAAAACGCCGTGTACGAGCGGTTCGTGAAACAGTTCAACGCCCTCAACCAGGCGCTGGGCAAACGGCAGTTTCTGGTGCCATACCTGATGTCCTCCCACCCGGGCTCCACCCTGAAGGACGCAGTCGCGCTGGCGGAATATCTGCGGGATCTGGGTTACATGCCGGAGCAGGTGCAGGATTTTTACCCAACGCCCTCCACCCTGTCCACGGTTATGTACTACACGGGGATCGATCCCAGGGATAAGAAAAGCGTCTATGTCTGCCGCAATCCCCATGAGAAGGCCATGCAGCGCGCCCTGATCCAGTACCGAAACCCCGGAAATTACGAGCTGGTGTACGAGGCGCTGACGAAGGCCGGGCGGACGGATCTCATCGGATTCGGGAAACAATGCCTGATCCGGCCGAAGCCCTGCGGGCAGGGCCGTGAAAACGGAAGCGGCCGTGGGTGCGGGAAAGCGCGAGGGGCGGCCGGGCAGACAATTTCCGAAAAATCGGACAGAAATCCCGCCGGACGGCCCGACAGAAACCCTTCCGGAAAACCTGTCAGGAATTCCGCTGGACGGCCCGACAGAAACCCTTCCGGAAAACCAGGCAGGAATTCCGCCGGACGGCCCGACAGAAACCCTTCCGAAAAACCGGACAGGAATTCTAACGGAAAACCGGGCAGAGCCGCCTCCGGAAAAAAGAAAACCATCCGGAGTATTCACCGGAAAAAGGAGACCTGAAAAAAGGAGACCGCACATGAACGTGATCCTCATTACCGGCGCTTCCTCCGGCCTGGGCAGAGAATTTGCCCGGCAGATGGACGCCTGTTTTCCCCATATGGACGAAATTTGGCTGATCGCCAGGAGAGAGGGGCCGATGCGTGAGCTGGCGGCCACCCTCCGCCACCGTGCCCGGATCTTTGCCCTGGACCTTACCGGGGAGGGGCAGATGGAGCGCATCGAGGACGCCCTCCGAAAGGAGAAGGCCGTGGTGCGGATCCTGGTCAATGCCGCCGGGTACGGGCGGATGGGAGCGTTTGCGGACGGCAGCCTGGAGGGACAGCTCGGTATGATCCGTCTCAACTGCGAAGCGCTCACCAGCCTGACGCACCGCGTCCTCCCCTTTATGCGGCGGGGGAGCCGGATCCTGCAGCTTGCCTCCGGCGCGGCTTTTCTGCCGCAGAGCGATTTCGCCGTCTACGCTGCCACCAAGGCTTATGTGCTCCGCTTTTCCAGGGCGCTGGGGGCGGAGCTGAAGCCCCGCGGAATCTTTGTGACCAGCGTCTGCCCCGGCCCGGTGGATACGCCGTTCTTTGAGACCGCAGAACAGGAGGGCTCCGCACCGGGATGGAAAAAGCGCTTCCTGGCACAGCCAAAGGATGTGGTACGGCAGGCACTCATCGATTCCTCCCGCAGACGCCCCCTGTCCGTGTACGGTGTTTCCATGAAAAGCCTGGGGCTTCTTGCCAGACTGCTTCCGCACGGCCTGTTTCTCTGGGGCATGGGCAGGATGAAGGCGCTGGAGACGGGGTTCGCCTCCCGGAATCTTATGTGACAAAAAGGAGAGAGCAGAACATGCAGTTCTTTCGGATTTTTTCTTATGAAAAATACAGAGGCACAAAGGGCTACTTAAACACGCAGAGAACGTATGAGGTGCTACGGACCGCCCTGTACTTTGGGATTTCGCTCAGCCTGTTCGCCGCCGGATGGATCGCCACGGGCAGCCGGCTGAATCTGCTGACCGTGGTAGCCGTCCTGGGCTGTCTGCCCGCCTGTAAGAGCCTGGTGGGGGCGGTCATGTTCTTCCGGTTCCGCAGCTGCCCGCCCCACAGCGCGGAGGAGATCGATGCCCATGTGGGAGATCTCCTCGGCCTGTACGATCTGGTATTTACCTCCTATGAAAAAAATTATCCGGTGGATCATCTGGCCGTGAGAGGAAATACGGTCTGCGGTTTTTCCTCCGCGGAACATTTTGACGAGCAGGGGTTCTACCGGCATATGACCTCCATCCTGAAGGCGGACGGCCACGGCGACGTATCGCTCAAGATCTTCCGGGATCTGGGGAAGTATACGGAGCGGCTGGAACAGATGAAGGGGCTGGAGGAGGACAGAGCGCATACGGAACGGATCGCGGAGACCTTTCGGAGCGTGGCGCTGTAGCGGAGGCAACGGGAAACATGCAGTCTGTGACCATTGGGAAAAATCAGGCCGGACAGCGGCTGGACAAATTTCTGCACAAATATCTGCCCCTGGCGGGAAACAGCTTTCTCTACCGGATGCTGCGGAAAAAGAATATCACCTTAAACGGGAAGCGGTCGGAGGGAAAGGAGATCCTGCGGGAGGGGGATGTGATCCGGTGCTTTTTTTCAGAGGAGACCTTCCTTCGGTTTTCCGGGAGGGACGCCGTCTCTCTTCCCGCTTCCGACGGTGGGGCTGCGGAAGGAAGAAGCGCGTTTCGACAGCTCTCCGGCGTGACCGTTCTCCACGAGGATGCGGACGTGATCGTTCTGAATAAGCCTGTGGGCATCCTGTCCCAAAAGGCGGAGCCGGGGGATCTGTCTCTGAACGAGTGGCTCATCGGCTATCTGCTGGAGCGGGGAGCGCTGCGGGAGGCCGAGCTGGAAACCTTCCGCCCCTCGGTCTGCAACCGTCTGGACCGCAACACCAGCGGGATCGTCCTGTGCGGGAAGAGCCTTGCAGGCTCCCAGTTTCTGAGCCGTATTCTTCGGGAACGCCGTCTGCGCAAATTCTATCGGACCGTCTGTGCGGGAGAGTGGCAGGAGGAGCGGCTGTTGGAGGGATATCTCAAGAAGGATCCCCGCACCAACCGGGTGTCGGTTCTGCCCGCGGACAGCCGGGACAAGGAACCTTCCGCCTACATCCGAACGGCCTTTCGCCCCCTGCGCACCGGGAACGGCTTCACGCTCCTGGAGGCAGAGCTCTTCACCGGAAAGCCCCATCAGATCCGGGCCCATCTGGCCAGCATCGGACATCCTGTGGCAGGGGACGGGAAGTATGGAGACCCAGGACTGAACGGGCGGCTCCGCAGGGAATTCGGCCTGACACACCAGCTTCTCCACGCGTGCCGCGTGGAATTCCCCGGGGAGGAGCTCCCGGAAGGGAAGCCGGACCTGCTTCCGGAGCAGATCACCGCGCCTGTGCCGGAGCTCTTTGCGCGGCTGGAACACCTTCTTCTGGATCCCGCTTCCGCGCCGTAGGAGAGAGTATTGTCGGCCACAGTCCGCTGGGCTTTCGGCCACAAAAAAGTGCCGATCCCTTCTTGGGGACCGGCACTTTTCGTACCGTTTTTGTACCGTATTGTCTTGCGAAACCGCAGAAGGGATGCCGGGACCATATGCCCGGGAGCCCCTTAGAGGTTCAGCACCAGGTGCTCCGGCAGACCGTTTACCATAAACGGCTGGAAGTCACCCTGGATCAGAGGCTTTACGTAGTTGATAAAGTCCTCGGTCATATTGTTGCCTTCTTTGTTCACCCACTCTCTGGGAACCAGTTTCTCGTTGTTGGCGATGCGGTGTACATCGTAGATCCCGGCAGCACTCTGGTAAGGATCGTCGGACACTCGGTCGATGACTACCATCTTTCCAGTGTCTCCCTCGTCGGCAGCCTTCACGGCGGCGCCGCCAACCATGAATGCCTCATTGATGTCGGTGCGGGACGCCATGTGGGAAGCGCATCTCTGCAGGGTGGAGAACTCTACCGCACGGGTCTTGCAGCCGATCTGCGCGCCCAGGAAGTTTGCCAGATAAGTGGCGGTACCCTGAAGCTGCTTGTGGCCGAACGCGTCCACATAATCCGCGCCGCCGGAGAGCTCGCAGACGTAGCGGCCGTCCGCCAGCTTGATTCCCTCGGAGACAGCGATCACGATATTCTCCTTCTTCTTCATCAGATCCTGCACGGTCTTTAAGAACTTGTCAATATCGAAGGGGATCTCGGGCAGATAGATCAGGTCGGGGCCTTCGCACTCCTCGGTCTTTGCGAGAGCGGAAGCGGCGGTCAGCCATCCGGCGTTACGGCCCATGATCTCCATGATCGTGATGTTTTCCTTGTTATAGCTAAGCCCCAGCGCGTCCCGGATGATCTCCTTGGTAGAGGTCGCAATATACTTTGCGGCGCTGCCGTAGCCGGGCGTGTGGTCGGTGAGGGCCAGATCGTTGTCGATGGTCTTGGGAACTCCCAGGAACTTCTGGCTGTGGCCCTTGACGATCGCGTAGTCGGACAGCTTCTTGATGGTGTCCATGGAATCGTTTCCGCCGATATAGATAAACACCTCAATCTCCAGCTTGTCCAGGATCTGGAAGATCTTCTCGTAGATCTCCGGATTCTCATGGATCTCCGGCAGCTTAAAACGGCAGGAGCCCAGGAATGCGGAAGGGGTACGCTTCAGCACCTCGATATCCATATTGGTGTGGATCTGGGTGGAGAGATCCACATACTTCTCATCCAGGAATCCCTGGATACCGTGCAGCATACCGTATACCTTGTGGAAACCACGCTCCTTCGCGGTCTTATAGACGCCCGCCAGGCTGGAGTTGATCACCGAGGTGGGTCCGCCGGACTGTCCTACAATGATGTTGCGCTTTTGAGACATTTGAATTACCTCCTTTTGATGAACAAAATCGTGCTTTCTATATTTTAGCAAAGTATGTCTTTCCCTGCAACCTGTTTTTATCATAAAAACCACAGTTTTCGATTCTCTGCGGCGCCGGAAACCTGTAAATTCCTTGCATGTGAGCAGGTGATATGCTATACTTCCACTAGAAACAACGAAGGAGGACGCTTTGCATGTATGATTTCTGCAGCTCGGTCACAGGGATCCTTTCGCTGGGGATCATTATTTTGGGGATCATCGGATACCGCAAAAGCATGGCGGAAAAAGCGGCGCCGAAGGATCTGTCCCAAACCGGAAGCATCCCGGGAGAACCGGACGGCGAGGACACCCCGGATGCGGAGAACGCGGAAAGCGCCAAAGGGACTGGAAACGGCGAGGACACCAAAGCCCCCTGAAGCGCCAGAGGGACTGAGAACGGCGAGGATGCCCCGGACGCGGGGAACGCCGGAAACGATGCGACCCCATAGGGGATCCAACCGTTTGGGGAGGACAGGAAAATGGCCACATGGAATTCCAGAGGGCTCCGCGGATCCACTCTGGAGGAGATGATCAATCGGACAAACGAAAAATACGCGGAGAGCGGACTTGCCCTGATCCAAAAGGTCCCGACGCCGATCACGCCCATCAAAATGGACAAGGAGAACCGGCAGATCACGCTGGCCTACTTTGACCAGAAGAGTACCGTGGACTACATCGGCGCCGTACAGGGGATTCCCGTCTGCTTCGACGCCAAGGAGTGCGCGGCGGACACCTTTGCCCTGCAGAATATCCATGCGCATCAGGTGGAGTTTATGCGGAGGTTCGAGGAGCAGAAGGGGATCGCCTTTTTTCTGATCTTTTACACCCACCGGGACCTGTTGTACTACCTTCCCTATGAGATGCTCCGGTTCTTTTGGGATCGGGCGCTGGAGGGCGGGCGCAAGAGCTTCCGCTTCGAGGAGCTCAACCCGGAGTACGTGCTCCCCAAAAAGCACGGCGTTTTGGTACCCTATCTGGATATGCTGCAGAAGGACCTGTACGACCGGGAGTGAGCCGGGGCCGCATACTTTTTTCTTGACAGTCCCCGCGGGTTTCGCTATACTACTAGGTGGTTTATCGTGCTACCATGCTAACACGTTACCTTATTAAAGCGTATTAGTTGGAGCATAAGATTATATATGAAATAAGATTATATATGAAATCAGAATATATGTGAAAAGGAAACCAGTATATGAGCAAGATTCTGTTGCATACTCCGGAGGGGGTTCGGGACATCTACGGAAGGGAATACGCCCGCAAGCTCTGGGTGGAAAAGCAGCTTCACCGGATCATCCGGGGGTACGGCTATGAGGATATCCAGACACCCACCTTCGAGTTTTTTGACGTGTTCTCCAAAGAGATCGGCACCACGCCCAGCAAGGAGCTTTACAAATTTTTTGACAAGGAAAACAATACGCTGGTGCTCCGGCCGGATTTCACGCCCTCCATCGCCCGCTGCGCGGCCAAGTTTTTCATGGAGGACCAGGTGCCCCTCCGTTTCACCTATCTGGGGAACACCTTCACAAACACCTCGAACCTCCGGGGAAAGCTCAAGGAGGTCACGCAGGTGGGAGCGGAGCTCATCAACGAGCCCTCCGTGGAGGCGGACGCGGAGATGATCAGCCTTGTGATCGAACTGCTCCGCGGCATTGGTCTGCAGCGGTTTCAGGTCAGCATCGGCGAGATGGAGTACTTCAAGGGCCTCTGTGAGGAGGCCGGACTGGATGAGGACACGGAGCTTGCGCTGAGAGCCTGTATCTCCGGCAAAAACTATTTCGCGGCCCAGGAGCTGTTGAACCAGCGCCGCGTGGCGGAGCCCTATCGGGATATCCTGCTGAAGGCGGCGGATATGTTCGGCAATATGGCCTCCCTTTCCGACGCCAGGGCCCTGGTGAAAAACAGCCGCTCCGTGGCGGCGCTGGACCGTCTGCAGGCGCTCTCGGAGGTGTTGAAGGCATACGGGGTGTTTGCGTATGTTTCCTTCGACCTGGGGATGCTGAGCAAATACAATTATTACACAGGTGTCATTTTTAAGGCTTACACTTACGGCGTCGGCGACGCGGTGGTAAAGGGAGGGCGTTACGACAACCTGCTGCACCAGTTCGGCAAGGAGGCTCCGGCCATCGGATTTTCCCTGGTGGTGGATGAGCTTTTGGAGGCGCTGGACCGGCAGCGCGTGGAGATCCCCCTGCCCGAGGAAATCCGGACCCTGTCCTATCGGGAGGGAGACCGCCCGGATTATCTTGCGAAGCTGGAAGAGGCCAGAAGGCTGCGAGAGGAAGGAAAGGCTGTGGCTCTTATGCCGAGAGCGCAGGGCGCGGCCGGGGAGACAGTGAGAGATGAGTGAGGACAGATATTTGACCTTTGCCCTGGGAAAGGGACGGCTGGCCAAAAAGACCATGGAGCTCTTCGAGGAAATCGGCATCACCTGCGAGGAGATGAAGGATCCGGATTCCCGGAAGCTGATCTTTGTGAACGAGGCGCTGAAGCTCCGGTTCTTTCTGGCGAAGGGCCCGGACGTCCCCACCTACGTGGAGTACGGCGCAGCGGACATCGGCGTGGTGGGGCGGGACACCATTTTGGAGGAGAATCGGAATGTATATGAGGTGCTGGATCTGGGGTACGGCAAATGCCGCATGTGCGTCTGCGGGCCGTCCTCAGCCAAAGAGCTTCTGCAGCACCATGAGCGCATCCGTGTAGCCAGCAAATACCCGGGAATCGCCAGGGACTATTTTTACAACAAAAAGCACCAGACGGTGGAGATCATCAAACTGAACGGCTCTGTAGAGCTTGGCCCTCTGGTGGAGCTCTCGGATGTGATCGTGGACATTGTGGAAACCGGATCCACCCTCCGGGAGAACGGCCTGGAGGTGCTGGAGGAGGTCTGCCCCTTAAGCGCCCGGATGATCGTCAATCCGGTGAGTATGCAGATGGAGGGCGCGCGCATCCAGAAGCTGGTGGCGGACATCCGCGCCCGACAGAACTGACTGATACCGATGGATATGAGGTGAGAATGATTATGAGAATCCTAGAGCTTTCCGGCGAGACGCGGAAGCGTCTGCTGAACGATCTGCTGAAGAGAAGCCCCGGAAATTATCCCCAGTACGAGAGCACGGTGAATGAGATCATCGAGAAGGTACGCACCCAGGGAGACCGGGCCGTCTTTGCGTACACCCAAACCTTTGACCGGTTCCCCCTCTCCGCGGACAATATCCGGGTGAGCAGGGAGGAGATCGAGGAGGCTTACCGCAGCCTGGACGCGGAGCTTCTGAGGGTCCTGAAGAGATCCGCGGAGAATATCCGCGCCTTCCATACCAGGCAGCTGCGGAACAGCTGGTTTGACTGCCGGGAGGACGGCACCATCCTGGGCATGAAGATCACGCCCATCGCCCGGGCCGGCGTGTATGTGCCCGGCGGGAAGGCGGCGTACCCCTCCAGCG
>CANPWJ010000103.1 GCA_947584035.1 uncultured Acetatifactor sp.
CGGAGCGGGCAAGCTGCCCACGGCCAGCGCGGTGGTATCGGATGTGGTGGACTGTGCGAGACACCAGGGCAGGGTGATCACCTGCTTCTGGGACCGTGAGGATGCGAAGCTTGCGGATGTGGGGGAGACGGAGAAATCGTATTTCATCCGTGCGAAGCGCACCGCCGAACCGAAGGTGAAGGAGGCTTTCCCGGGCGGGAGAGCGATCGAGGCGGGAGCGGGCGAAGCGTTCGGCTATATCACCGCCTCTCTGAAGGAGCGGGAGTTCCAGGCAAAGTATGAGGCGCTGGGAGACGACGTATGGAACCGGATCCGTCTGTTGTAAGCGGGAGCGGAGTTTTTTCGGCACCAGGATCATAAGCACCAGGATCATAAATAGAGGAGAAGATGAAAAAATGGCGAAGGTAGTAAAATTCGGCGGCAGCTCTCTGGCCAGCGCCGAGCAGTTTCAAAAGGTAGGAGATATCATCCGCGCGGATGAGGAGAGGAGATATGTGGTCCCGTCCGCTCCCGGCAAGCGCCATAAGAACGACACCAAGGTCACGGATATGCTCTACGCGTGCTATGAGCTGGCGGAGAAGGAGCAGGATTTCTCCGAGGCCCTGGCCGCGATCCGGGAGCGCTATCAGGAGATCATAGACGGCCTGGGACTTTCCCTGAGCCTTGCGGAGGAGTTTCAGACCATTGAGAAGAATTTCCGGGAGAAAGCCGGAAGCAACTACGCGGCTTCCAGAGGAGAGTACCTGAACGGCATCATCATGGCGGATTACCTGGGGTATGAGTTTGTGGACGCCGCCACGGTCATCTGCTTTGACGCGGACGGGGACTTTGACGCGGAGCGCACCAACAAGCTCCTCTCGAAGAAGCTGGCAAAATGCGACAGGGCGGTGGTGCCCGGTTTTTATGGGGCGCTTCCCGACGGCAGGGTCAAGACGTTTTCCAGGGGCGGCTCGGACGTGACCGGTTCCATCGTGGCCAAGGCGGTGAAGGCGGACGTCTATGAGAACTGGACGGATGTGTCGGGCTTTTTGGTGGCGGATCCCCGCATTATCAAGAATCCGGAGGGGATCGAGACGATCACCTACCGGGAGCTTCGGGAGCTGTCCTACATGGGGGCCTCCGTGCTGCATGAGGACGCGATCTTCCCTGTGCGGCAGGAGGGGATCCCGATCAATATCCGAAATACCAACGCGCCGGAGGACAACGGCACCTGGATCGTGGGGAGCACCTGCCAGAAGTCCAAGTATGTCATCACCGGGATCGCCGGAAAGAAGGGCTTCTGCGCGGTCAATATCGAGAAGGATATGATGAATTCGGAGATCGGTTTCGGCAGGAAGGTCCTTCAGGCGTTCGAGGAGAACGGGATCTCCTTTGAGCATGTGCCCTCCGGCATCGACACCATGACCGTGTTTGTCCATCAGGATGAGTTCATGCACAAGGAACAGAAGGTGGTGGCCGGGATCCACAGGCTTTGCAATCCGGACTCCATTGATATCGAGGCGGATCTGGCCCTGATCGCGGTGGTGGGGCGCGGCATGAAATCCACCCGGGGCACGGCGGGAAGGCTGTTTTCCGCGCTGGCCCACAGCAAGATCAATGTGAAGATGATCGACCAGGGTTCCTCCGAGCTGAACATCATTATCGGTGTGGCCAACGCAGATTTTGAGGCCGCCATCAAGGCTATCTACGATATTTTTGTGGTGACCAGGCTTTGAGCGTCGGGAAACCGTGACGAAACCGCCGGACAGACCGCGATAGAACCGTCAGGCAGACCGCAATAGAACCGTCAGGCAGACCGCGACGGAACCGCCGGACAGACTGTAGAGGAACCTGCCGGATGGAAGATTCAGGGAATTTGTCGAAGTCTGTTGACAAATGGCGCATCTTAACGTATACTGTACCTAGCAAAAGACGAGACGGAGGAAGCTCCGGAAGGTACGAAAGCAGGGAAAGTACATAAGATTTCTGTCTGGTGTGAAGGTACAGAGGAGAAACCGATACAAATGAGAAGCGGAAAGCGCATTAGCCGGAATGTGGCCGATGCGCTTTCTTAATGGTAAAAAGGAGCGCCCCCAGGGGGCGAAGGAGTACGGACATGAAAAAGAGGGACAGAGAACTGACAGAGCAGGAGAGGGAAATACAGACGGGAACCAGCGCACAGAGCGGAGAGGCGCAGCCCGGGGGGAGAGAAGGTCGATCCCAAAGCAGAGAAGGGCAGTCCCAAAGCCGGGAAGGGCAGCTTCTGGAGCGGCGGGAGATGCGGAGGCGCAGACGTATGCGCAATCAGGTGATCTCATATGTGGTGGTTGTGGCCCTGATCGCCGTGCTGGCGGTGGGAATCGTCACCGGTGTGGGAGAGCTGACAAAGAACGCTAGGGAAAATACGGAGAGTACGGCGCCGCAGGAGGTGCTGGAGGAGCTTTTAGGGAGCGAAGAGACGCTGGAGGAGCCTTCCTCCACGGAGATGGTGGTGGAGCTCACCCCGGAGCAGAAGCTGGACGAGATCGTGAACAAGGCGATCGAAGTGATGCCGCTGGAGGATAAGGTGGCCGGGCTGTTTGTGGTGACCCCGGAGGCGATCACAGGAGTGAACGCGGCGGTTCAGGCCGGGGAAGGAACCCAGCAGGCGCTTGCCGAGCATCGGGTGGGCGGCCTTGTGTACTTCTCCAAGAATATGCAGTCTGAAGAGCAGTTAAAGCAGATGATCGACAACACGGTGCTGTATTCCAGCTATCCGCTCTTTATCGCGGTGGATGAGGAGGGCGGAAGTGTCAGCCGCGTGGCGGATGCCGGGATCGCGGACGGCGTGGACTCCGCCCAGGAGATCGCGGCCTCCGGAAACACGGACAACGCTTATCAGGCCGGTGTCACGGTGGGAACGTATCTCTCCGGTCTGGGCTTTAATCTGGACTTTGCCCCGGTGGCGGATATCGCCAACGTGGAGGGAAGCAGTATGAAGGACCGCACCTACGGGGCGGATGCCGCTGCGGCCGCGCCTTACGTCACCTCCATGCTGGAAGGGCAGCCTGTCTGAAACATTTCCCGGGCATTGGAAGTACGACGGCGGACACCCACGACGGGATGGCTTCCACGGAGAGGACGCTGGAGGAGTTTCGGGCGGAGGAGTTTACCGTGTTTCAGGCGGGGATCGATGCCGGCGCGGATATGGTCATGGTGAGCCATATTGCGGCTCCCGCACTGACCGGCGACAATACGCCCTGCTCCCTCTCGTCGGCGGTGGTGACGGATTTGCTGCGGGACGAGCTGCACTTTGACGGCGTCATTATCACCGACGCGCTGAACATGTCCGCCATCACGGACTATTACGGGGCGGATGAAGCGGCGGTGCTGGCTCTGCGGGCCGGCTGTGACATGCTTCTGATGCCGGAGGACTATGAGAAGGCATACAATGCCGTGCTCCAGGCGGTACAGGAGGAGAACGGCCCTATTTCCGAGGAGAGGATCAACGACGCCCTGCGGCGCATCTACCGCATCAAATATGCCGACAAGGTCCAGTAAGCGTAAACCGGTGTTTGTTGCAGGGAGACGTACAGTGGAGCGTTTTAGAAGCGCAGAATGCGGATGAGAGAGAAAAAAATACGGCAAAGCCCACGGACGGCAGATGGCGCCGGTGCCGGGAGGCTTTGCCGTATTTATTTATTCCCCGTACTGCTCTACAAGCCGGCGCAGCCGCTCGAACTCCTCCTTCGTCATTCGCTTCTTGTCACAGTAATTCCGGAACCGGCACTTGGAACTGTAGCAATCCCGTATCTTATGGCACCGCACGTACATGATCAGACGGATGCCCCATCCCACCAGAAAAAACGCGGCGTTAAAAAGGATCAAAAACCCTCCGAACCATTCTGCTATGTTCATACATTCCTCCATAATTATTATAATATTTGTTTGTTGTAATATACTAATTATATACACTATATTGAATAGAGTCAATAAAAAATTCCTATTCTATACTAAAAAGGTAATGCTAGGATAAGAGGTAGGAAGATGATTGACTACACGCCCTTTTGGGAAACGCTGGAGAAATCCAGTGAGAATTGGTATACTTTGACGGTAAAGCACCATCTGTCGCCCAATACGCTGCACCGCCTGAAGCACAACATGGATATTTCCACGAGGACGATCAATGACCTGTGCCGTATTTTGTCCTGTGGGGTGGAGGACATCCTGCGCTATATCCCTTCAAACGAGGATCAGATCCTGTGAGCGGATCCCGGCGGAGACGCCGTTTGTCGGTCGTTCGGGGAGCAGAATGGCAGAAGGATAAAGGGCAGATGGGAAGGCGGGCCAGCGAAGGCAGGAATGGAGAGCCAGAGCCTTAGAGACAGAAGCGGCAAGGCAGGAGCCTAAAGACAGAACGGAGAGCCAGAAACCCAGAAAACGGAAGGCTGGGAAACCGAAAAGCCAAAGCCCAGGGCAGAGCCTAAAAAGGAGAGCAGAAGCCCGGAAGTCAGAAGCCGATAGCCCCAAAAAGCATAACCCACCGAGCACAAAAAAAGAAAACCCTGCGCAAACAAGGTTTTCCGAAGAGCGATAGACGGGACTCGAACCCGCGATTTCCACCTTGGCAAGGTGGCGCTCTACCAACTGAGCCACTATCGCATCTTATCATTCCGAACCGGGAACAGCACCCGCAACGGACATTTCATACTATACTATATCATGTGGGGAAAGTCAACCCCTAAAATCACTTTTTTTAATTTTTCTTTCAGACAGCTTTTTTCATGGCAGAATCCCGACTGTTTCGGCGGATTCCGTTTTTGGGCGCAGGAATTGTGATACAAAACGGATACACGGAGGATGCAAACAGGACACAGCTGTTTCCTATCCTGATGTTACCGCGGGGAGAGCCCGCACGGATTACATGGTAACGGAGGGAGCGGAATGAGAGCAGGAGGCAGAGGAACCGGAGGCAGGGGAACCGGACACAGCGGAACAGGAAGGTTATTGGGAACAGCACTTTTGGGGATTAGTCTGCTCCTCGCAGGATGCGGGGGACTGCCGCCGAGAGCCCATACGGGAGCAGACCGGGAGAGCGGGGCAGGGCAGACGCAGGGGCAGGAAGCGGGGAGCGGCGCGCCCTTCTCTGGAGGGGAAGCGGCTTCGGAGGCTGCCGGGGAGCGCATTGTTGTGACGCTGGGATGTGTCGGCAGTACCCATTCCCTGGGGGACGCTGTGGAGGCGTACAATGCCAGCCATGAAAAGTACTATATAGAGATGGTGGATCATATGCCGGAACTGTATGACCATTCGATCGCAGAGGATACCAGGGAGCGCTTCCGGATGGATATTGCCGCCGGAAAGGGGGAGGATATCCTCTACCTGGGGGATCTGTCCGCGACGGATCTGGGATATGCGGGTGCCCTGATGGATCTAAGCACGTTTCTCACACCCGAAGAGTGGGAGGAGACTTATTGGGAAAACATTCTGAATTGTGTAAAAACGGGGGATGCCCTCTATGAGATCGGCCCATTTTTCCAGGTGAGCTTTATCGCGGGGGACACGGACCGGATGAGCGCAGAGACCGGATGGACCACGGAGGAAATGCTTGCGTGCTTCCGGGAGAATGATGCGGATGTGACCGCGCTGGGAGGACAGGGCAATTATACGGCGGAACGGCTGACGGAGCACGCCATTGACGATTTCGTGGATTGGGATGCGGGAAAGGCGGATTTCTGCAGACAGGAGTTTTATGACATCCTGGAGTTTGCCAGGGACGAGGCAGGGTATGTGCGGACCACCCGGGAGACGGTCTCGTCGGGGCGGCATATTGCCAGCGTCTCCGGGCTTGCCAGTCCTTCCGACGTACAATATCTGGACTGGATGTACGATGGGAGATGGGCGGTCAAGGGCTGGCCCGGGAACGGCGGCAACGGCGTGACGGCGTCCTTCAGCGGCGAACAGCTCTCCGTCACCTCTTACTGTAGCTGTCCGGAGGGAGCGTGGGATTTCCTGCAGTACTATATCCATCTGGACTGGATCGAGGATTTTATCCGGCTGCACCCGGGCTATAACCTGTATGAAGGCAGTTATCGTTATGAGAGGATGGGAGGATTTCCCCTTCACCGGCAGCGGTTTGAGGAGGCGCTGGAGGAGTCCGCCGTGCAGCAGTATTACGAGTCGGGAGAGCCCTATCCGCTCTGTCAGGGAGATGAGACGGAGGGGATCCCGGACTTTTTTGCAAACAGCCGGGAGGATCTGCAGCGGATACGAGAGATCGTGGCGATGGCGGACAGACGGGAGCTGTCCTGCTATTCGGCTGTCGATCGGATCATCGGCGAGGAGATGAGCGGCTGCAAGGCGGGGATCCTGGATGCGCAGGAGACAGCGGCCGTGATCCAGAACCGGGTGCAGCTGTATCTGGACGAATCTTCCCGATAACCGGTTTTTCGAACATCGGATAAATATCCGTATAATACGAGGAGTTCCTATGAAAAAAAGAGAGATTTCATTTTTTGATTTGAAAAAAGGCTGTTGGGGCCATAGGATGTGCGGCCTTTTGTTCTCCGCCGTGCTGCTTCTGGCCGCATGCGGCAGGGAGAACATCTCCGGCGGGGCGGCCCTGACAGGCGAAGAGGCACCGTCCGGCGCTGCCCGGGAGCGGGAGTGGGTTTATGTGCCGGAGGTGTTTGCGGTGAAGGATGAGCGCGCGGATTACGCGCGGATGCAGCCGGTGGGAGATACGTTCTTCTATGTATCCCTGGGGGAGGAGATGGTGGATAGCCCCAGAGAGATCTGTGGGTATTCCCTGGACAGCGGGGAGTGGACGAGCGTGCCGATCGACTGGTCGGCGGGAGAGGCCGATTGGGAGGTGGGCAGCCGCTTTTTTGCGCAGGATCAGAGCCTGTATATGATCGCAAATGTCTATCCGTCGTCTGGTCCGATGGAGCGGTTCCTGTGCAGATTTGATCCGGAGGGGCACTGTCTGTTTTCGGAGAATATCACGGAGCAGACCGGAAGCGGGGTGTATCCCGGCGGGCTGACCGTGGACAGCCGGGGGAATGTGTATCTCTTTTTGGATAACGGGGAGGCGCTGCTCTATAGCGGCGACGGGGATTATCACGGTTCTGTCCGATATGCTTCCCCGGAGGATCAGACGCCAGTTCGGATCGTGGATCTCTGCGAGGGAGCGGACGGAAAGCTCTATGTCTGTGTGAGCCGGGAGAGCGTGAACGGGATGGGGGACAGCGCAGCCGTCCGGTTTACGCTTGAAAAAATCGACTTTGAGAATGGCCGGCTGTCCAAGGTGGCCGAAGATCTGCCGGATGTTAGGGGCATTTGTGCGGCGCAGGAGCCGTATGATCTCTTGCTGTATGATGACCGGGCTGTCTATGGGTACCGCTTAAATGCACCGGACGGTGAAGGCGGGGCTGTCGGGGAGGAGCTGTTTGCCTGGATGGACAGCGACATCAACGGCTACTGCGTGACCAACCTGTATCGGCTGGAGGATGGACGGCTGTGCGCCACCGTGGAGGATTGGATCAACGATGACAGGGCCATCGTAAGGCTTGAAAGGACGAAGGCGGAAGAGGTGCCGCAGCGGGAGGAGCTGGTGCTTGCGACGGTGAACGGAGGCAGCGATCTGGCGGCGATGGCGGTAAAATTCAATCGGGGCAGCAGCCGTTTCCGTCTCCTGGTGAGAAAGTATGAGTCCCTGACGGATCTGTACAATGCCATACTGGCCAGGGAGCCTGTGGATCTGATCGATCTGTCGGGGCTTCCAGTGCGGCGGCTCTTGGCGCAGGGCTTCTTTGAGGATCAGACGCCTTATATAGAGCGCTCGGAGCGGTTGTCACCCTCGGATTTTGTGGACGGGCTTCTGGAGGTATATACGTTTGACGGTGTTCTGGCGGGGATCCCGTCCGAATTTTCCATCCACACGGTGATAGGGGACGCTGCAAAGCTGGAAAACAAAGCGGGGCTTTCGCTGGAGGAGCTGTTGGAGCTTACGGACCGCTATCCGGGGGTAAAGCCCTTTGACGGGGTGACCCGGGAAGAAATGCTGGAGTATCTTATGATCTTCAATGAGGATCGTTTCATTGACTGGGGCACCGGCGACTGTCATTTTGACTCGGAATTGTTTCAAAAGGTGCTGGAATATATAGGCACGCTTCCGGA
>CANPWJ010000104.1 GCA_947584035.1 uncultured Acetatifactor sp.
CCAATCTGACGGCGCTGGAGAACGTGGAGCTGCCCCTGATCTACCGCGGCGTGGGAAAGCGGGAGCGGACGGAGCTCTCCCAGCGGGCGCTGGAGAAGGTGGGGCTGGCCAACCGTATGGAGCACAAGCCCACGGAGATGTCCGGCGGGCAGCAGCAGCGGGTGGCCATCGCCCGTGCCATCGCCCAGGCGCCTCCGGTGATTCTGGCGGATGAGCCCACCGGGAACCTGGACTCCGGCTCCACGAAGGAGATCATGGGGATCCTGCGGGAGCTCCACCGGGAGGGCCGGACGGTCATCCTGATCACCCACGACAACGAGATCGCCGCCCAGGCCAGGAGAGTCATCAAGATCCGGGACGGGCGCATTGTGGAGGACGATACCCGGAGCCCTTCCCCGGAACCGGAAATACAGCAGCCCGGAGACGGAGCGGAATCATGGAGAGAGGAAAGCGGATCAGACAAATGAAAAAGAAAAAAACGAGGAAGAAAACACTTGTTATTATTGCGGTAGTGGTCGTACTCTTTTTGGCGGTGCGCATCGCGGGCTGCGCCCTTGCCTCCGACCCGGGCGCTCTGGTGACCACGGTAAACGCCAGCCGGGGAGAGCTCCAGGAGAGCATTTCCACGAACGGCACGGTGGAGAGTGGCACGGTGCGGGTACTGTTTTCCCCGGCGGATGGTAAAATAGCAGACGTTATGGTAAAGGAAGGAGACCTGGTGGAGGCGGGGCAGCTTCTGGTCAGCTTTGATCAGGAGGAGATGGAGCGGATGCTGGAACAGGCGTCCCTGCAGCATACCTCCAGCAACGCGGGCTATCAGGAGATCCTGGCGGAGAACGCCAAAGACCAGGCCCGGCTGTCGGAGGCCGACACGAACCTGGCCGTTCTGGACCAGCAGATCGCGGACTATACCTCCTACCTGAAGGACCTTAAGGCGGAGCTGGAACGCAGCCAGCGGGAGACCAGCAACGAACTGGCCTCCGAGCAGTACCATCTGACCGGCCGCCAGGCGGAGCTTACGGCCCAGCTGAAAGCGATGGGCTTCTCCGAGACGGCGGAAGCGGACGAGAGCGGGGAGGCTCCGGATCCGGAGACCGTCGAGAAGGTGCAGCAGATCCGGAAGGAATTACAGGAGATCGAGGGACAGCTGGCCCACAACAGCTATCAGCAGAGTATTGCGCCCAACTCGGACTACATAGCCGAGATGCAGGATAAGATAGCGGATGTGGAGGAGAATCTGACGAAGTGCCAGGAGTACAAGGCGCAGATGGAGAGCCAGAAGAGCGCCAGCGAGGCGGCGGTTTTGGACGGGTATGGCAGACAGCGCTACGCGGCGGACAACGATCTGGCCAACCTCACCTACGAGGAGGCGAAGCGCCAGTACGACGCGGCGGCCGGGGGAGTGACGGCGGAGTTTGCCGGGATCGTCACCGAGTGCAGCGCGGTGCCGGGGGCCCAGGTGACGGAAAACATGCAGCTTTTAACCCTGGAGAGCAGCGAGGATGTGCGGGTGGTCTTTCAGGCATCCAAGAACGATGTGGCAAAGCTGGCGCTGGGCCAGGCGGCGGATGTGACCGTGTCCGGACAGGTCTACCAGGGGGAGGTCAGCCGGATCAGCCACGCGGCGGCTCGGAATGAGTCCAATACCCCCATGGTGGAAGTGGAGGTGCGGCTGTTAAATCCCGATGAAAAGATCATCCTGGGGCTGGATGCCAAGCTCACCATCTACACCAGGAAGGCGGAGAATGCCCTGATCCTTCCGGTGGAGGCGGTAAATTCCGACCGGGAGGGAGATTTCCTCTACGTGGCGGAGGACGGCATAGTGGTCAAAAAGCCTGTGGTGTGCGGGATCTCCACCGACCTTTACACGGAGGTGAAGGAGGGCATTACCGAGGAGGATCAGGTCATCCTCACATCCTACTCGGCGCTGGAGGAAGGGATGGCGGTGACCGTTCTGCCCGATCAGGGAGGAATGTGAGAGATTATGGCGCAGATATGGGAATACATTAAGATCGCCCTGATGAACATCAGGAGCAATAAGGGGCGCTCCGTCCTGACCATGCTTGGCATTATCATCGGGATCTCCTCTGTGATTATGATCATTTCCATCGGGGATGGCGTCAAGAGCGGGATCAACAGCGAACTGAACAATATGGCCGGCGGCCAGATCTACCTCTATGTGGATGGGGAGAACGAGGAGGGGATGGAACTGGTCTTTACGGAGGAGGACGCGGCGGCCATTCAGGAGAAGGTGCCGCACGTGAAGGCGGTGACCTCTGACTGGGGATTCGGGGGAACCGCCTCCGGCCGGAAGGGAACCTTTTCCGCCACGGCCACCTTTGGGATGCCGGGACTGCTGTATGCGAGCAACGATCCGCTGGTGCAGGGGAGATACTTTACGGAGAACGACTATTACGCGGCCAATAAGGTCTGCATCATCAATGAGAGCAGCGCGCGGCTTCTCTTCGGGAATACGAACGTGGTGGGGATGACCTTCGACTTTTCCATGTATGGGGTGACCCAGGAATTGACCATTATCGGCATACGAAAGGACAACGCGTCCATGCTCGCGGGGATGGCGGGTGCAAATTACGTCTCCCTGGAAGCGCCTATGACGGTGGTGTCGGAATGTTACGGATTTTACGCGCAGATATCGGATATGCTGATTGTCAGCGAGAGCGCCGAATTTGCGACACAGGTTGCGACAGACGCGGTACATTTGATGGAAAACCGCCACAACGTCCGCGGCAAGGGTGTCATCCTGGTGGAAAACTTTAATGACTATCTCGGTCAAATAAACCAGATCCTCAACTATATCACCGTATTTGTGGTGTTTGTGGCGGCCATCTCCCTTCTGGTGGGCGGGATCGGCGTGATGAACATTATGCTGGTGTCCGTCACGGAGAGGACCCGGGAGATCGGCATCCGCAAGGCGCTGGGAGCCCGCACCGGATCCATCCTGCTGCAGTTTCTGTCGGAATCCGCCATCATCACCCTGTTGGGCGGCCTGATCGGGATCCTGCTGGGGTGGCTGGGCGCATACGGCATCTGCGGCCTGATCGGATTTACGGCCCGGGTGAGCGTGGGGACGGTGCTCCTGGCCAGCCTGTTCTCCTCGGCGGTGGGGATCTTCTTTGGCATCTATCCGGCCCGGAAGGCGGCGCGCCTGAGCCCCATCGAGGCGCTCAGGCACGAGTAGGCGGTCTTGCTATAATGAGTGGCGAAAGGAGTTGATATTATGGCACAGTCAGCACAGGTCAGCTTTCGTATTGATGAAGATATAAAGCGGAGCGCGGAGCGTGCGCTTGACGATATGGGGCTTACCCGCATACCTTTTGAGGTGTCGGCAGACCCTTTTTATTCTGAAAGCAATATCCGCTATCTGGAAGGCATCCTGCAGGATATCAAAGAGGGCAGGGCGCATTTTGCCGAGCATGATTTGATAGAGGTGGACGAATAATGCGGCTGAGAAGTCCTTTTGAGGGTATCGGCAAGCCAGAGCCGCTGAAGGAGAATTTGAGCGGCGCATG
The DNA here is from genome assembly GCA_947584035.1 of uncultured Acetatifactor sp. Taxonomy (GTDB): domain Bacteria; phylum Bacillota; class Clostridia; order Lachnospirales; family Lachnospiraceae; genus Acetatifactor. The sequence goes on from CANPWJ010000104.1 coordinate 3,531, forward strand.
GAGCAGACGCATAGACGAAAACAACAGGATTATTTATTATGAGAAGGATGGAATAGTTTATATTGTTTCGTGCAGAGGTCATTATGATTAAGGGGGCGGTTATCCGGAATTAAAAAAGAAGAATAAAAAAGAATGAGAGAGCGGAGGAAATAAACCCTATGAAAACGAAAATGAAAACAATGAAAAAGTATCACCGGATGTTCCTGCTGCTGGCAGCGTGCGTGCTGCTGGCCGGGTGCGGGAAACAGAAAGGAACAAGTGACGCGGACAACGAAGAACTGTACGGCGAGCTGATCGCGGGGCTGGGCGATGAGGAACAGTTTTCCCTGTGTGACATTGGGGAACAGAATGACGTCCTCTTTACGTCGAATCTGACCTATGACGACTTGAACGGACATAACGCGGCGGCGGTCGGCGCCCTGCACTATGCTTTTGACGGAGAGGTCTATTCCGTGGATGTGGAGAGCGCGGGCACGGCCTACCCGATCTGCTACGGGGACAAATGCGTCTACACCGCGTCAGGCCACAGCCTGAACATTTACCGGTTTGACCAAAAGAAAAAGCAGTGGACGGTCTCTCTGTATGTGGAGATTCCAAACGGGGAAGGAGACAGCACCTATCAGCTGACAGAGGACGGGGAGACGAAAGCCATTTCCGCGAAGGACTATGGAAAGGTTCTGGAGGAATACACCCAGGGTACCGTGGTCAATTTCGGTTACGGCGCCAGCGACAATCCGTCCTGAGCGGGACAAACCGCTTGCTTTTTGACAGAAAATATATTACAATGAAAAACAGAAAACCGAAAACGAAAAGCACCTACGGCGTAGGTGCTTTTTGAACATGGAGCGGCGGGAAGCACCGCCGTCCGGCAGCACCGCCCGCCCGTCCGGCAGGGCCAGGCGCCGGAATACCTTGAGGAAGCATGAAAGATGGAAGAAATGATAGAACTGGATATCCGGATCGGATCCGGCGATCTGTACGATTATAACCTGCGCCACACCTACAACAGCGCGTCCGGCATCCTGGGGAGCGCTTTTGGGGCGCTGATGATCCTGGTGGGGCTGGGCCGGGGAATCTGGATCTTTGTGATCGGGGGCGCCGTGCTGCTCCTCTATCTGCCCTGGACGCTCTTTCTGCGGAGCAAGCAGCAGATCCAGAAAAACCCGGTGTTTCAGAAGCCCCTCCACTACGTGCTGGACGGGAGGGGGATCACCATCTCCCAGGGGGAGACGGAGACTACGCAGAGCTGGGAGGACATGGTGAAGGCGGTGTCCACCGGGCGCAGCATCATCGTCTATACCTCCCGGGTGAACGCCACCATCTTTCCCAGGAGACAGATGGGGGACAAGACCACGGATGTGATCGCCTGTATTTCCGCCCACATGCCTCCGTCCAGGGTAAAGATCAAGCTGTGAAACGGCGGGAAGGATGACGGGATGGACAATCGAGTGGCTTCGGCGGCCTCGGCAGCAGGCCCCATCAATTTGACAGCTGCCCGGACCTGGGAGACCTGGTCTCCCGGGGAGACCTTCGCGCTGGGAGAGCGCATCGGAAGGGCGTGCGTCCCCGGACAAATCTACACCCTGGCAGGGGATCTGGGGGCGGGGAAAACCGTGTTTACCCAGGGGGTAGCCAGGGGACTGGGGATCACGGAGCAGGTAAACAGTCCCACCTTCACCATCCTGCAGGTGTATGAGGAAGGACGGATGCCCTTCTACCACTTTGACGTGTACCGCATCGGGGACGTGGAGGAGATGGAGGAGATCGGGTACGAGGACTGCTTCTACGGGGAGGGCGTCTGCCTGATCGAGTGGGCGGACCGGATCCGGGAGATCCTGCCGGAGCGCTGCATCCGGATCGTCCTCGAGAAGGACCCGGAGAAGGGCTTCGACTACCGCCGCATTACGATGGAGATGCAGACTTAGCCTGTACGGCCTTATTTGACGAGTAGCGGACGCCGCCCCCACGGGACAAGAGCGCGGCGGATCCGCGGAAATGAGTGAGAACCATGAAACTGATTGCATTGGACAGCTCCGGCCTGGTGGCCAGCGTGGCCGTCTGGGAGGACGGATGTCTGCGCGCGGAGTATACGACCAACTACAAAAAGACCCATTCCCAGACCCTCCTCCCCATGCTGGAGGAGCTGAAAAAGATGCTGGAGCTGGAGCTGGACACGGTGGATGCCATCGCCGTTGCCTCCGGTCCCGGCTCCTTTACCGGACTGCGCATCGGAGCGGCCACCGCCAAGGGGCTGGGGCTGGCCCTGGACAAGCCGCTGGTGGAGGTGCCGACCCTGGAGGGGATGGCCTACAACCTGTGGGGGACCCAGTGCCTGGTGTGCCCCATGATGGACGCCCGGCGCGGCCAGGTCTACACCGGCCTCTATGAGTTCGTGAAGGAGGGGCAGGACTGGAGGCTGCATCCGGTCCGCAGCCAGTGTGCCGTGGACGTCCGGGAGATCCTGGAGGAGATCGGAACCCTCGGCCGGGAAGTGATTTTTTTGGGGGACGGCGCGGAGGTCTACCGGGAGGACATCCGGGCGGGAATCCGGGTGCCCTTCAGCTTTGCGCCGGCCCAGAGCAGCCGTCAGCGGGCTGCCAGCGTGGCGGCCCTGGGAGCCGTCTACTTCGCGGAGGGCCGGACGGTATCCGCCGCGGAGCACCGCCCCCAGTACCTGCGCCAGAGCCAGGCCCAGGAACACTCCGGCCGTGCTTAGGAAAAGGAGAGAGCCATGGAACTGACCATCCGTCCCCTGCGGGAGGAAGATATCGAGGCGCTGGCCCGGATCGAAGCGGAATCCTTCCGTATGCCCTGGTCCGCCCGGGATTTCGCGGACCTTCTGCGGCACGATTACTGCCTGTACCTGGTGGCGGAGGCGGACGGCGTCCCCGTGGGCTGCGCGGGGATGCGGGAGAGCTTCGGCGAGGGAAACATCGACAACGTGGTGGTGGCCCGGGACTACCGGGGGCTTGGGATCGCCCAGAAGCTGCTGGCCGAGCTGTTTGTGCGGGGCAGGGAGCGGGGCGTGGAAGCCTACACCCTGGAGGTGCGCGTCGGCAACGCGGCCGCCATCCACGTCTATGAGAAGGCGGGGTTCGTGGCGGAAGGGGTGCGCCCCGGTTTCTACGAGCGGCCCCGGGAGGACGCCCTGATCATGTGGAAGCGGTAAACGCCAACAATTACCACGCGCGGCCGGGCACATTTCCATTATAATGGGAGATGGAAACGGACAGATGCACACGGCGAAAGGTGAGGATGAACATGCGCAGCGGCGAAAAGGTGATTTGCAATCAATGCAAAAAAGAATTAAAATATGAAAAAGGCGTGCTGAAGGAGGGCTGCCTGTCCGTGGATCAGGTGTTCGGCTATTTCAGCAGAAAAGACGGTATGCGCCATCGGTTCGATCTCTGCGAGGACTGCTATGACAGGCTGATCCAGGGATTCGCGCTGCCGGTGGAGGAGACGCCGGAGACAGAATTTATGTAAAGTCGAGGATGTTTTATGTTGGATGTATGTCTATTGGGAACCGGAGGGATGATGCCCCTGCCGTATCGGTGGCTCACCTCCCTGATGATGCGCTACAACGGAAAGAGCGTGCTGATCGACTGCGGCGAGGGGACGCAGATCGCTCTGCGGGAGAAAGGGTGGAGCCCCAAGCCCATCGACATCATCTGCTTTACCCATTTCCACGCGGACCACATCAGCGGTCTGCCGGGGATGCTGCTCACCATGGGGAACGCGGAGCGCAGACAGCCCCTGCTCCTCATCGGCCCCAAGGGGCTGACCAAGGTGGTCAACTCCCTGCGCGTCATCGCGCCGGAGCTGCCCTTTGGGATACAGTGCGTGGAGATCACGGAGCCCCAGCAGACATTTTTCTTCGACGGTTTTCGGATTGAGGCTTTCAAGGTGCACCATAATGTGGTATGCTATGGATATAACCTGGTGGTGGAGCGCGCCGGGAGATTTGACCGGGAAAGGGCCCTTGCGCAGGAGATCCCCCTGAAGCTCTGGAGCCGTCTGCAGAAGGGGGAGACTGTGGCGCAGGACGGCAGGACGTTCACCCCGGACATGGTGCTGGGGGAACGGCGCAAGGGGCTGAAGGTGACCTACTGCACGGACACCCGTCCCACGGACAGCATTGTGAAAAACGCGGCCGGAGCGGATCTGCTGATCCTGGAAGGAATGTACGGCGAGCCGGAGAAGCTGGCCAAGGCCAGGGAATACAAGCACATGACCATGTACGAGGCGGCGAAGATCGCCAGACAGGTCCAGGCCCCCGAGCTCTGGCTGACCCACTACAGCCCCTCCCTGAACCATCCGGAGGAGTATATGGGGGGCGTGCGCAAGATCTTCCCCAGGGCGGTGGCGGCCCGGGACGGCCGGAGCGCGGAGCTGAACTTTGAGGACGAGGGAACCCCAGACGGGGAAACCATAAACGAGAACGAAGCGGGAGCCACAAACGAGGGAGCGGCCAATGCGGGAGCCACAAACGCTGGATCCCCAGGCACGGGTCAGAAACCGCCAGACGCGGAACCTATACCATAAGTAGGAGGGATGATATGAAGCGATCGACGAC
>CANPWJ010000105.1 GCA_947584035.1 uncultured Acetatifactor sp.
GACGAGGACGGGATCGATCCGTCCCTTTTCACGGATGACGACGGCCGGAGATACATGCTCTTAAACCGGGGAGCGCGGATCCTTGAGCTGAACGAGGACGCCACCAGGCAGATCTCGCCGGCGGAGCTTTTGTATTACGGGGACAACAAGCGTGCGCCGGAGGGCCCGCACCTGCTGAAAAAGGATGGGTACTACTATCTCTTTGAGGCGGAGGGAGGCACCGGGCTGGGGCACCGCATCACGGTGTCCAGAAGCCGCACGCTGAAGGGCACCTATGAGCCCTGCCCGTATAATCCCATTATGCGGCAGCAGGACGAGGGAGCCGCGATCCAGCGGTGCGGGCACGGGAAGCCCGTGCAGACCGCGGAGGGCGAATGGTACATGGTATATCTGTGCGGCAGACGTCTGGAGGGGAAGCAGGGAGAGGTCTACAGCATATTGGGAAGGGAGACGGCGCTGGATCCCATTACCTGGACGGCGGACGGCTGGCCCATCGTAAACGGACTGAAAGGGCCCTCCTGTCTGCAAAAAAAGCCTGCGATTTCCTCCGGGTGTGCCGGGGATCCCGGGAAAAGCCCGGAGACGTGCGGCGGTCCTTCCGGCTTCCAGGAGGCGTCCCTGTACCGCCAGTGGCTTTCGGTCCGGGCGCCGGAGCGGGATGGCTTTGTCTGCCGGGACGGGCATTTGTTCCTCAAGGCCAGTGCCTGTGATCTGGACACCATAGACGCCAAAAATATCCTGGTGCGCAGACAGACGGCGTTTTGCTTTGACGCGGAGTGCCGCATGGCGGTGCCCGGGCTTGCTCCCGGTCAGGACTGCGGCACCGTATGTTATTACGACGAGAACACGTATGTGAAATTTGCGCTGTTCGCAAGAGCGGAAGGGCTGTTCGTGGGAGTCGTGGAAAAGATCGGGGACACGGTTAAAGAGCATGGGTTCCGGAAGCTGGAGGGTGTGTGGGAAAAGCTGTCCGCCCAGGAGCGTCCTGTGATCACGTTTCAGATCCATACCCGGGGGCTGGAGAGGAGCTTCTCCTACTCCCTGGACGGAGGCGCTCCCTGCCAGGTGGCAGCGCTGGAAAATGTGTATTATCTGTGCGACGAGGGACTGAAGAAGGGAAAACGCTTCACGGGCGCCATGCTGGGGATGTACGCCCACGCGGGAAAGGACGCGGAAGAAAGGTTCCGGGCCGAGTTTGAGGCGTTTCAGGTGACCGTGTAGCGGTGCGGCAGGGAGGCAGGCAGCAGCGGGCAAAGAGACAGGCGCCGGCCGCACATCGGCAGCCGACGCCTGAAAATTGTTTCCCGCAGCAGGAGAAACGCGGAAGCGCTCTCCCGTTTGTTCCTCGGCGCGACAGGATTTGAACCTGCGGCCTCTACGTCCCGAACGTAGCGCTCTACCAAGCTGAGCCACGCGCCGCCATCAACATTACAATAATAAATAAAAAGACAGGGATTGTCAAGGGAAAAAAGGAAGAATATCAAAAATATGCGGTACGGAATCTATTTGGATACCCCGGTGGGACAGCTGTATCTGGAGGAGGAGAACGGCGCATTGGTGTGCCTGACCGGAAGCTGTGAGCAGAATGCGAACCTGCAGGGCCGGACAGACAGCGCCGGAGTCCTGCTGCGGGAGACGCCTCTTTTACGGGAGACCGCGGGGCAGGTCCGGGAATTTCTGGCCGGGAGGCGCACCGGCTTTACAGTCCCGATCCGTCTGGAGGGGACCGACTTTCAGCGCCGGGTCTGGGAGGCGCTGCGGCGGATCCCCTATGGGGAGACCCGTACCTACGGACAGATCGCGGCCCAGGTGGGAAGCCCCAGGGGAGCCCGCGCGGTGGGAATGGCGTGCAACCGCAATCCGGTCATGCTCATCGTCCCCTGCCACCGGGTGATCGGAGCGGGAGGCCGGCTGGTGGGGTTTGGCGGAGGGCTGCCCATGAAGGAGGCGCTGCTCGCCACGGAACATGCCGCGCTGCGCGGGAAAAAATAACAGGCAAGAGGATTCGGATATGAGCGGAAACGAGAGTCAGGCAATCGTCACACTGAAAAAGGGAGAGGGACGCACGGCGAAGGCGGGCGGAATGTGGATCTACGACAATGAGATCGACCGGACGGACGGGGCGTTTGAAAACGGGGACATTGTGGCGGTACACGACTTTGACGGCTATTTTTTGGGGTATGGTTATATCAACACGCGCTCCCGGATCACCGTCCGGCTGCTTGCCCGCAGAAAGGGCACGGTGATCGACGAGGCGTTCTTTGAGAGAAGAGTGCGGGATGCCTGGAATTACCGCAAGGAGACCATAGACACCTCCAGCTGCCGTCTGATCTTTGGGGAGGCGGATTTCCTGCCCGGGATCACGGTGGACAAGTTTGCGGATGTGCTGGTGGTGGAATCGCTGGCGCTTGGGATTGACCGCTGGAAAACCGTCATCGTGGAGGCTTTGAAAAAGGTTCTTGCGGAGGATGGCATACGCATCCGGGGAGTATATGAGCGGAGCGACGCGAAAGTGCGGGAGCAGGAGGGGATGGAGCGGTACAAGGGCTTTATCGGGGAGCCCTTCGACACGAGGGTGCCCATCGTGGAAAACGGTGTGACCTATATTGTGAATGTGGAGGACGGCCAGAAAACAGGCTTCTTTCTGGATCAAAAGAATAACCGCGCCGCCATCCACCGCCTCTGTAAGGGCAAGCGGGTGCTGGACTGCTTCACCCATACCGGATCCTTTGCCCTGAACGCGGGGATCGCCGGAGCGGAGAGCGTGCTGGGAGTGGACGCTTCGCAGCTGGCCATCGACCAGGCGGTGGAAAATGCCAGACGGAACCATCTGGAGGACGTGGTATCCTTCCAGTGCGCGGATGTGTTTGAGCTGCTTCCCCGGCTGGAGGCGCAGGGAGAGACGTTTGACGTGGTGATCTTAGACCCGCCCGCCTTCACCAAGTCCCGCAGCTCCGTGAAGAACGCGGTGAAGGGCTACCGGGAGATCAATCTGCGGGGGATAAAGCTGGTGCGGGACGGCGGTTATCTGGCCACCTGCTCCTGTTCGCATTTCATGGAGCCGGAGCTTTTTGCCAGGACCATCCGGGAGGCGGCAAACGGCGCGCACAGGCGGCTGCGCCAGGTGGAATTCCGCACGCAGGGATGCGACCACCCCATCCTGTGGGCGGCGGATTCCTCCTATTATTTAAAATTTTACATCTTTCAGGTACTGGAGGAGCGGTAGAACCGGCATCCCCTGAAACCGAAACCTATTTCTAAGGCGGAAGGATTTGGGGAAACTGCCTCTTGACACGCGCCCAGAATGTGATATAGTTCTAAATGCGAATGAGTTGCATTTGCATTTAGAACTGTTTTTGTGTGCGGAGAAAGCGCCCGGCGCGCCGTCCGCGGCGGAAAAGAGGGACCGTTATGCGGGAAGTACTGTGGGATACGATTCTGGATGGGATCAGGCTGGTGCCGTTTTTGTTTCTGACCTACCTGGCCATGGAATATCTGGAGCATCGGGCGGGCGGATCGGCCCGGCGTGTGATACGGAAGGCGGGCCGGCTGGGCCCGCTGATTGGCGGTGTGCTGGGCGTGGTGCCCCAGTGCGGCTTTTCCGCGGCCGCTTCCAACCTGTACGCGGGCAGAGTGGTGACCCTGGGGACCCTTCTGGCTATTTATCTGTCCACCTCCGACGAGATGCTGCCGATCCTGATTTCCGAACAGGCTCCCGTGAGGATGATCCTGTCGGTCCTCATGGGCAAAGTGTTGATCGGCGCGGCAGCCGGTTTTTTGATCGATCTGTTTTTTTCCCATCATAAGGGAGAGGAGCGGGAGCATATCCACGACATCTGCGAGAAGGAGCACTGTCATTGTGAGGATGGCATCCTTCGTTCCGCGGTGGCGCACACGGCAAAGATCACCTTTTTTGTACTGGCGGTCACGTTCCTGCTCAATCTGGCGCTGCATTGGGCGGGGCAGGAGGCGCTGGCCGGGCTTGTGCTGAACCGCCCCGTTCTGGGGCCTGTCCTGGCGGGCCTTGTGGGACTGATTCCCAACTGCGCCGCCTCCGTGGTCATCACCCAGCTTTACCTGCAGGGGGCCATGGGGGCGGGAGCCATGATGTCCGGCCTTCTCACAGGCTCCGGAGTAGGGCTTCTGGTGCTTTTTCGCGTGAACCATGACCGCCGTGAGAATCTGACGGTGACCGGGCTTTTGTATGCGGTGGGAGTGCTGTCCGGCATTGGGATCGGATGGTTTCTCCCCTGAGCGCGCTCCGGCTTTCGCAGGGTGCGGCGAAGAAGCGCGAATATACGGAGGGCTCCTGTACGCGCGGATAGGACGACGAACGAAACAGGAAGGGAATGCTTATGAAAAAGGCTTTGGATCTGGATGCTATCAAATATCCCCAGGGTATCAAGTGGACGCGGCAGCGCAGGGAGGTCTACCGGATCCTTCTGGCCGCTTCCCAGCCGCTGAGCGCCGCCCAGATATACAGTGCCGTCAGCGCCTCCGGGGAGACGGGGGAGGAGCCCTGCGCCGTCTCCACCGTCTATCGGATCCTGGCCGCCTTTGAGGAGCGGAGCATAGTGGTCAAAACCGGCTGGATGGACGGTGGGACAGCGGGCTATGCGCTGGAACGGGGCGGACATACCCATTACGCCGTGTGCCTGAACTGCCACAGACGGATCCCCCTGCAGGATTGTCCCTTTGCCCGCATTTCCCATGGCGCCGTCTCCCATGCCCGGGAAGCGGAGCTTTTGGGGGAGGGATTTCAGGTCGTCGGTCACAAGCTGGAGCTGTACGGATACTGTGAGCGGTGCCGGGGGACGGAGGAGGTATTCCCGGATGTTTCAAAATTTCCGTGAAAAAACCAAAAAAGTGCTTGCATTATGAAAAGAGGTGTGATAACATAATATCTGCGTTGTGAAAGACAACCCTATATCGGATGCACCGCTAGCTCAGTTGGTAGAGCACCTGACTCTTAATCAGGGTGTCCAGGGTTCGAGCCCCTGGCGGTGCACACACTCCCTTCGGGGGGCATAAAGTACTGATTTTGAGGACACAGAGCCTTGGGGTCGGTGCTTTTTTTCTGGCTGTTTGAAATTTCGGAGTTTGGAATTTCGGAAAAGGAGAGAGACATGACACCTATTTTTGACACGCACGCCCATTATGATGACGCGGTGTTTGACGAGGATCGGGAAACGCTCCTTGCAGGACTGCGGGAGCAGGGGATTGCCAGGGTGGTGGATATCGGGGCCAGCCTGGACTCCTGCAGGAAGGCGAGGGCGCTGGCGGAAGCCCATGAGGACATCTACTGCGCCATCGGCATCCATCCCAGCGAGACAGGGGAGCTGCGGGAGGCGGACCTGGACTGGCTGCGGGATCAGTGCCGCTTTGAAAAATGTGTGGCGGTGGGAGAGATCGGGCTGGATTATCATTGGGAGGAGCCGGAGCCCGCGCTGCAGAAGAAATGGTTTGTGAGACAGCTGCAGCTGGCCAGGGAGCTGTCCCTGCCGGTGGTCATCCATTCCCGCGACGCGGCAAAGGACACGGTGGATCTGATGACGGCGGAGCACGCGGAGGAGATCGGCGGCGTGGTGCACTGTTATTCCTATACGAAGGAGACGGCGAGGATCTTTCTGGATATGGGTTTTTTTATCGGGATCGGCGGCGTCCTGACGTTTAAGAATTCCCGGAAGCTGAAGGAGGCGGCAGAGTATATCCCGCTGGAGCGTCTGGTGCTGGAGACGGACTGCCCCTATCTGGCGCCGGAGCCCCATCGCGGGACGAGGAACGATTCCCGGAATCTCCCCTATGTGGTGTCCGCCCTGGCGCAGATCAAGGGCGTCACGGAGGAGGCGGTGCGAGCCGCCGCGTGGGAAAATGCACACCGTCTGTACCGTCTGGCGGGAGTTTAACCCGTTTTTTCCAAAATCTTTCCTTTGCACAAGGCCGGATCTGTGGTAAAATGACCTTGTTGTGGTGTGACAGGAAGCGCCAAAATGAGATGAGTGAGGTAGATAGATGAAAAAAGTGATCGGAGTTCGGTTTCGCACAGCGGGCAAAATTTATTTTTTTGACCCGCTGAAGCTGCAGATAAAAAGAGGAGACAATGTGATCGTGGAGACCGCCCGGGGGATCGAGTACGGCACGGTCGTCTCCGGCGTCCGGGAGGTGGAGGACGAGAAGGTGGTCCAGCCCTTAAAACCGGTGATCCGCCTTGCCACGGAACGGGACCGGGAGCAGCAGGCCAACAACCGCCGGAAGGAGAAGGATGCGTTTAAGATCTGTCTGGAGAAGATCCACAAGCACGGCCTGGAGATGAAGCTGATCGACGCGGAATACACGTTTGACAACAACAAGGTGCTCTTTTATTTTACGGCCGACGGACGGGTTGACTTCCGGGAGCTGGTGAAGGATCTGGCCAGCGTGTTCAAGACCCGGATCGAGCTGCGGCAGATCGGCGTCCGGGATGAGACGAAGATCGTAGGCGGCATCGGGATCTGCGGACGGCCCCTTTGCTGCCACAGCTATCTGTCCGATTTTATCCCGGTTTCCATCAAGATGGCCAAGGAGCAGAATCTGTCCCTGAACCCCACCAAGATCTCCGGGGTGTGCGGACGCCTGATGTGCTGTCTGAAAAATGAGGAGGAGACCTATGAGGAGCTGAACCGGAGGCTTCCGGGCATCGGCGATCACGTGACTACGGACGACGGCTTCCGGGGAGAGGTGCAGAGCGTCAACGTGCTGCGCCAGCTGGTGAAGGTGGTCATCAATGTGAACGACGAGAAGGAGATCCGGGAGTATGAGGTAAGCCGCCTCCGCTTTAAGAAGCGGCACGGCAAGAAGGACAAGGTGGACATTTCCAGGGAGGAAATGAAAGAACTGGCGCGGCTGGAGAAGGATGAGAAGCAGGAAGGAAAGTCAAAACTTGATGACAACTGAGCTGAGGGAGAATGAGCGTTTGGACGACCTGCAGCGGAACGGTTTCCGGATCATCCAGAACCCGGAGAAATTCTGCTTCGGCATGGACGCGGTGCTGCTGTCCGGATTTGTCCGGGCCAGGGCCGGGGACGTTCTGCTGGATCTTGGGACGGGAACCGGGATCATCCCCATCCTCCTGGCGGCTAAGACAGAGTGCGCGCACCTGACGGGGCTGGAGATCCAGGAGGAGAGCGCGGATATGGCGCGGCGCAGCGTGGCCTTAAACGGTCTTTCGGAGCGGATCCACATCCGGACGGGAGATATCAAGGAAGCAGACCGGTACTTTCCGTCTGCTTCTTTTGATGAGATCACCTGCAATCCCCCCTACATGATTGGGCAGCACGGACTGACGAATCCCGGGGAACCCAAGGCGATCGCGCGCCATGAGATCCTCTGTACGCTGGAGGATGTGGTGCGGGTGACGGCAAAGCTTTTAAAGCCGGGGGGCCGTTTTTTTCTGGTGCACCGGCCCTTTCGCCTGGCGGAAATTATGACGACTCTGTCACAATATAAGCTGGAGCCCAAGCGGATGCGGCTGGTGTATCCCTTCGTGGACAAGGAGCCCAACATGGTGCTCTTAGAGTCCGTCCGCGGCGGAAGATCCCGTCTGTCCGTGGAGAAGCCGCTGATCATTTATCAAAAGCCCGGCGTATATATGCCGGAAATTTACGATCTCTATGGATATTAGGATATCAGGGCATCCGGAAAGGAGCTGCGCTATGGCCGGAACATTGTATTTGTGCGCCACGCCCATCGGGAACCTGGGGGACATGACACCCCGGGTGGCGGAGACGCTGCGGCAGGTGGACCTGATCGCGGCGGAGGACACGCGCAACAGCATCAAGCTGCTGAATCATTTTGCCATTCATACGCCCATGACCAGCTACCACGAGTACAACAAAGTGGAGAAGGCCCGGGTGCTCTTAGAGCAGCTTCAGAGCGGCCGGGACATCGCGCTGATCACGGACGCGGGAACCCCGGCGATCTCTGACCCGGGGGAGGTGCTGGTGCGGATGTGCCTGGAGAACCAGGTG
>CANPWJ010000106.1 GCA_947584035.1 uncultured Acetatifactor sp.
GTCTGGACTGGCCGGACTTGGCTTGAAGAACCTGGAGAACATAGATATTTTTGCGAAGGAGAAGAAGGAGGAGAAGGAGAGCGCCGCGGCCAAGGAAGCGCCCAAGGTGGAGGAGAAGGATCTGATCTATGACAAGACGTTCCGCTGCCCGGTGTGCGATAAGGATTTCACCGCGAAGATTATGAAAACCGGAAGGGCGAAGCTGATCGGGACCGACTGGGACCTGCGCCCCCGATACGAGGGGATCGACGCGATGAAATACGATGTGCTGCTCTGCACCAAGTGCGGGTACGCGGCCCTGGGCAGATATTTCAGCAATCTGACCTCCGGACAGGCGAAGCTGATCCGGGAGAATATCAGCGAGACGGTGCATCTGAACTCCTACGAGGGGGAGACCTATACCTACGAGCAGGCGCTGGAGCGCTTCCAGCTCTGCCTGGCAAACGCCGTGGTAAAGCGGGGCAGGGCCAGCGAGAAAGCCTATGTCTGTCTGCGGAGCGCCTGGCTGCTGCGCGGCTATCAGGAGGCGGAGGAGGACGAGGCCAAGCTGGAGGAGTTGAAGGCCGAGGAGGAGGACTGCATCCTGAACGCCTACAACGGCTTCGTGGAGGCGCGTCAGAACGAGAGCTTCCCCATGTGCGGCATGGATGAGGTCACGCTGGATTATCTGCTGGCACAGCTGGCCACACACTTAAAGAAATACGACGTGGCGAGCAAGATGGTGCAGACCATTCTCACCTCGTCCAACGCCAATGCCCGCATGAAGGATAAGGCGCGGGAGCTGAAGGAGCAGATCGTCGCGGAGATGAAGAAGGATTGAGCGCCGCCGGGAGGACGGTGCCCGGAACAAGCCCGGAGAGGGAGCGCGCATGTATGAGATGACCATACAGCTTCGTACAGACGGTGAGAAGTGCCTGTACGAGCAGATCTATGAACATATCAGACAGGAGATCAGGGAGGGAAGGCTGCTCGCGGGAGAGAGGCTTCCCTCTACCCGTTCTCTGGCGGACTACCTGCAGGTGTCCAGAAGCACGGTGGATTACGCCTACGATCAGCTGCTGAGCGAGGGGTATATTGAGGCCAGGCCCTACCGGGGATACTTTGTCTGCCCGCTGGAGGGTCTCCTTCAGCTGGGGCCGGAGGGCGCGCTTCCCGGCGAGCCTGTGGATGCGAAGGAGGAGGACGCCTCCCGGCCGGAAGCGGACGGCTGCCTCTACGACTTCTCCCCCAACGGCACGGACATGAGCGTCTTTCCCTTTGGCGTGTGGAAACGGATCACCCGGAATATCCTGAACGACGGGAATATGGAGCTGTTTTCCCAGGGAGAGCAGCAGGGCGACTATGATCTGCGCCTGACGATCAGCCGGTATCTCCACGCATCCAGAGGGGTGAGCTGCACCCCGGAGCAGATCGTGGTGGGAGCGGGGAACGACTACCTGCTGATGCTTTTGGAGAAGATCCTGGGGCGGGGCGTGCGCATAGCCATGGAGAATCCCACCTACAAGAGAGCGTACCGCATCTTTCAGTCCTTTGCCTATGAGATCGTCACGGTGGACACGGACCGGAACGGTATGCTGGTGTCCAGGCTGAGGCAGCAGGAGGCGGATGTGGCTTATGTGATGCCCTCCCATCAGTTTCCCACCGGGGCGGTCATGTCCATCGGGAGGCGCGCCGAGCTTTTGCGCTGGGCGGACGGGGCGGAGGACCGCTATCTGATCGAGGACGACTATGACAGCGAGTTCCGGTACCGGGGAAAGCCCATCCCCTCCCTGCAGTCCTCCGACCGGAACGGGAAGGTGATCTACATGGGAACCTTTTCCAAGGCCATCGCTCCGGCCATCCGCGTCAGCTATATGGTGCTGCCGGAGAGGCTGCTGGAGCGCTACCGCAGGGAGTGCTATTTCTACTCCTGCACCGTCTCCCGCATCGATCAGAAGATCCTGAATGAGTTTATACGGGACGGATACTTTGAGCGGCACCTGAACAAGATGCGGAAGCGGTACCGGGCCAAGCACGATCTGCTCCTGGAGTGTCTGCGGCCCTTCCGGAAGCGGTTCGTCCTGTCGGGGGAGGACGCGGGGCTGCATCTGCTTCTCTCGGCGCGGCAGCCCATCGGGGAGGAGGAGCTGCTGCGGGCGGCCAGAGAGCGCCAGGTGCGGGTATACGGGCTGTCGGACAGTCTCGTGGCCTCCGCGCCCGGGAACGCCACGGTGCTCCTGGGGTTTGGGGCGCTGGACGAGGACGCCATCCGGGAAGGGATCGGGAGGCTGAAGGAAGCCTGGCTGCAGCCGTCCGCAAAATGGATTTGAGTTTCCGGATTGAATTTTTTGTAAAAAAGACTGGATAAAGAGTGCGTTTTATGGTTTAATGGTCTTGGGAGAGACACAGACAGATGAGAGACGACGCCTGATAAGACGGAAAGAGGAGTAAAGGAAAGAGATGGAGAAAAAGAAGAGGATCGTAGCGGTGGATGACAGCAGCATGGTGCTGAAGGCGCTGGAAATGCTGTTGTCCGAGGAATATGAATTTTTTGGGTTTACAAAGGGGACCAGAGCGCTCAAGTATCTGAAGGACGTGGCGGTGCTGCCCGACCTGATCATCCTGGACGTAGATATGCCGGAGATCGATGGGTATGAGATGATCCGGATGATCAAGAGCAAGTATAATCTGAAAAATATCCCGGTGATCTTCCTCACGTCCAACGGAAGCAAGGAGTATGTGATAAAGGCGATCGGGGCGGGAGCCAGGGATTACGCGGTAAAGCCGATCGAGAGCGATATACTGCTGTCGAAGGTCCACAAGATTATGAACGAAAGCTCCTCGATCAGCTGGAAGGACATCTGAGTCCGGGGACGTCCCCTGCCTGTCGGATCCGTATCCGTCAAACTGCAGCAAAAAAAGCTCCTTCCTCCGCTTTCGGCGGGGGAGGAGCTTTTTGAGTGAACATCCGTCGATCCTAGTCCAGGGGTTCCTCCGCGTCGGCCTCATCCTCATCAAAAAATTCCTCGATGGTCTCCTCCGACTTGGGCGCGTTCACAGTGGGCGCCTTCTCAGACAGAGGGGTAAAGCCGTCGGCCTTGCTCTCGTCCGCTTTCTCCGTCTTTTGCTCCGCCTCGCCGTCCGTCTTGTCTGCGGCTGCGGCATGGAGAGGCACATAGTTGCGGGAGGTGTCGTCGGCCTTGCCGTCCGTGTCATCGCTGAAGTCATCGTAATCCTCATCGTCGAAGCGGTCGTCCAGATCCAGAGCGTCCTTTTTCTGAAGATAGTAGGCTGCGGCACCTGCGGCAGCGCCTACCGCGGCGGTAAAGAGCAGGAATTTACCGAATCTTTTTGCCATGGGGTTACTCCTTTCCGTTTCATCCTTATACTTGTATCATAATACTATTTTGTGGAAATGAAAAGAGATTATGTAGAAAATTTTAAAATAATTCTTTCAACCCGCAGGAGAGTGTGTTACACTAAGGTAGCGCCGGGAGCTTGCGGCAGATGGGAGCAAAGGTACATGAACGGCAAGTTTTTTGACCTGAAAAAGGAAAAGCAGGACAGAATGATCAACGCGTCCCTGAAGGTGTTCGCGCTGAACGGCTACCGCCATGCCAGCACGGACGACATCGTGCGGGAGGCGGCGATCAGCAAGGGGCTGCTGTTCCACTATTTTGGGAGCAAGCTGGGCGTGTACACGTTTGTGTACGATTACAGCGTGCGCTATATGACGCTGGAGCTGCGCACGGCGGTGGATCCCGGGGAGCAGGACATCTTTGAGCTGTTCCGGCAGACGGAAAGCGCCCGGCTGCACGCCATGCGGGGCTACCCCCATATGCAGCAGTTTCTGAACCGCTCCCTGGCGGAGGATGTCAGCGAAGTGCTGGTGGCCGTGGAGGAGAAGAAGAACGACCTCCTCGCCGTCTATGAGGCCATCCGGGCCCAGGCGGACCTGCGCGCCCTGCCCGACGGCGTGGACGGCGCCAAGCTTTGGAAAATGCTGGATCTGACCATCAAAGGGCTGATGACGGAGCGGTTCCAGGACGCCTCCTTCCAGCCGGACATGCTCTTCCAGGAGGTGGTGGGCTATCTGGACATGATGAAGGCCCTGACCTTCCGCTGAACCGGGATCACTTGTTCATCTGATAGGGGGGATCCGCCGGATATCCGCCCTTTAATTTCTGCATTCCCCTGGGGATGGCATCCCGGGAATTTTTCCAGTCCGCATCTTTGTTCCGATAGTCAAATTTTTCCACCAGCCAGGACACGTCCTCGGAAATCCGCTTCATATTTTCCAGCATCAGAGGCAGCACGCAGTCGTAGAACGCCTGTTGGTCCTTCTCCTTTAAGGAGTGATCCGCCGCGCTGCACAGCTCCCCGAAGTGGGGGAGACAAAACCCCTTGCTGTTTTTGATCTTTTCCCGAAAGGCGGGATCCTCCCGGAACAGATAAAAGAAGGTCTCCAGGTAGCGGGCGTAGGTCGTCCGGTATTCCCGGCAGATATAGCAGGATTCCTCCTTTTCCCGCACCCACATGCCGATGGGATTGCCGTCTGCCTTCTCCGGGCGCAGAAGCCCCCTTCGCGCAGCCTTGCCGGGGCGGAAGTTCTCAAAGGTCTTTTCCATCTCGGACAGCATACGCTGGTAGTGGGTCTTTAGGATCCAGGCGTTTCCCAGCGTGTTGCCGTAGTCGTGCATCTTTTTGAAATGGGCCCGGCAGAAGCCGGCCCGGTCCGTCATATCCCGGATGTCCGCCTCCATGTAGGAGGAGCTGGAGCCTAAGCAGAAGTCCAGAAGATCCTGTTCGATCTTTCGCTCGATATAGCAAAAGGGGCACTCGTCCCCCGCGTTGACCGCGTCGTTCAGGGGAATGGTGTACAGTTTTTCCTTCATACGCAAAACCTCGCTTTCCACTTCTATTGTAAAGCAAACGGCTTCGGATGGCAATTTCCAATTCCTGTTTTTTCCAGGTTTTTTCCCAGAGATTTCCGCTGAAAATTGATACAATTTTGTAACATAATGAAAAGGAAAATTAAGAATAATTTTGTTGTAACTTGTCGAAAATCATACTACTATAATTTATAGAAATGAGAAGAAAGATGTGGTAAACCTTGTTATTCAGCAGTATTGAATTCCTGCTGTTTTTTCTTCCGCTTTTTTTCATCCTGTACGGATGTACCCCTTCCCGCTATAAGAACATGGCGCTGTTGGCCGGGAGCCTTTTCTTTTACGCCAGCGGCGATCTCAGACACCTGCCGTTTCTGGCGGCTTCTCTGGCCGTGAATTATTTCCTGGGACTGCATCTGGGCGTGAGCGGAAGGAAGAACGGCAGACGTGACAAAGAAAAAATACACCGGCGAAGGAGGCGTCTCCTGGTGTTGGCGGTGGCGGGAAACCTGGCCGGCCTGGTGTTCTTCAAGGTTCGGGAGACGTTTGGATCCGGCGCGGAAATGCCGCTTGGCATCAGCTTTTACACGTTTCAGATGCTGTCCTATCTGATCGATGTGTACCGGGGAGACGCGCCTCGGGAGAGATCCCTGGTCCGTCTGGCGGACTACGCCCTCCTGTTCCCACGGATGGGATCCGGCCCCATCGTGCGCTATCCGGACATACGGGGGGAGCTGGCAGAGCGCAGGTTTGGCCTGGAGGACATCCAGAGCGGGCTGAAATGGTTTGTGGTGGGGCTTTCGGCTAAGGTGCTTCTGGCGGACCGGATCGGCATTCTCTGGCAGGAGGCGCAAACGGCCGGGTTCGTGAGCCTTTCCACGCCCATGATATGGCTTTCGGCCATAGCCTATTCCATGAAGCTGTACTTTGATTTCTGCGGTTACTCCGTCATGGCGGTGGGCCTGGGAAGGATGCTGGGTTTCCGGCTGCCGGAAAACTTCCGCACGCCCTACATGGCCAGGACCGTGCGGGATTTTTACCGCAGATGGCATATTACCCTGGGGAAATGGTTCTGCCGGTATGTGTACATCCCGCTGGGAGGGAGCCGGAGGGGAGAGCTGCGCACGGCGGCAAACCTTCTGTGCGTGTGGCTCCTGACGGCGCTGTGGCATGGGCTCACGCCCAATTTCCTGATCTGGGGCGGCGTGCTCTGGCTCTGCATCGTGGCGGAGCGGCAGCTGGGGCGCATCCCGGCGGTGAAAAGGCTGAAGGTGCTGCCGCATCTGTATCTGTGGGCGGTGATCCCGGTGACGTGGATGTGCTTTGCCATCACCGACCTGGGGCAGCTCGGCGTCTGCCTGGGAAGAATGTTTGGTGTGCTGGAGGGGATCAATGTGCGCTCCGGCGACTGGATCGACGCCCTGCGGCGGTACGGCCTCCTGTTTGCGGCCTCCTTTGCCGGTTGTACGCCGGTGGTGCGGGGGCTCTATCGGCGGTGGAAGGACTGCCGGCTGGTGGAACTGCTTCTGGTGGTGCTGTTCTGGGTGTGCGTATGGCGGATCACCGTCGAGGGGAAGAATCCGTTTATGTATCTGCATTTTTAACGGTCAAAATTTAGGAGAAGGGCAGGAACGCCGCTTCCGGGCGGGGGGGAGGGTATTAGTGTGAAAAATAAGCTCGATAACTTATTTTTCACATAGGAATTTGTGCCGGAGCGTCACAAATTCCCCTGATGGCAGACGCGAATTTGAGATTCGCGTCGCCCCGTCGCGTAAACGCTCCGGAATGGGGATTTCTATGAGAAACGGATCAAAACAAAAAAGGGGCAGCGTCTTTTTCCTGGTCATGCTGCTGGTCTTTGGCACTTTTTATATGGCGTTCGTGGATCCCGAGCGGATCTATGCCCGGGCGTTTGCGGATCTTCACGGCTGGGTGAAGGGGAGAGCCGGGGAGGAGCGGTTTTCTCCGGAACCGGGGCAGCCTTCGGTCACGGACGGGGACGGCGCCTCCTTCGCCGCCGCAGGGGAGGATGTGTCCGGCCCGGATGCCGCTTCCTCCGCGGAGGAAGCGGGGGAGGGCGGCCTTCCCGCCAGCCGCGGCGCGGAAGAGGTGGCCTATGTCTCGGTGGGGGACGACTATTTTGCGGACGCGGTGTTCATCGGGGATTCCCGCATTGTGGGAATGTATGAGTACGGCGGGCTGGAGGAGACCGCCCGGTTCTGCGCGGAGACCGGCATGACCATCTAT
This sequence comes from uncultured Acetatifactor sp., assembly GCA_947584035.1. Classification (GTDB taxonomy): domain Bacteria; phylum Bacillota; class Clostridia; order Lachnospirales; family Lachnospiraceae; genus Acetatifactor. The sequence goes on from CANPWJ010000106.1 coordinate 7,116, forward strand.
AAGCTTCTGGAGACGGAGGTGCCCTCCGGAGAGGGCCGGGAAAAGGCCACGGTGGAGGAGATCCTGTCCGGACAGACGTTCGGAAAGGTCTATCTGATGGTGGGGATCAATGAGCTGGGAACCGGGACACCGGAAACCTTCCTGGCCAAGTATGCGGAGGTGGTGGAGCGCATCCGGGAGCTCCAGCCGGACGCGGTCATCTATATTCAGGGCATTATCAAGGTGACGGATGCGCGCTCCGCCCAGGGGGACTACATCACCAACGAGGGAATAGAGGAGCGGAACGCCGGGCTTTCGCTGCTGGCGGACAATGTGCGGGTTTATTATCTGGACGTGAACCCGGTGGTCTGCGACGGCACGGGAGGGCTGATACCGGACTATACCTTTGACGGCGTACATTTGAAGGCCCAGTATATCCCGCTCTGGAAGGAGTACCTGGAGGAGCACGCGGTGGGAAACGTGCCGGAAACGGAATGAGCCGTCCGGAATAAAGAACAAAGCGGGCGCATACATCAGATAGAGGAACGTCTGCACCGCGGGAGGGAGAGAGAATGCGGATCGTTGATATGCACTGTGATACCCTGTCGAAGATCCGGGACAGAAGGGCGGCGGGAGGCGTGGCCGCCCTGCGGAGGAACACCCTGCACCTGGATCTGGAGCGTATGCGGGAAAGCGGGTACCTGATCCAGAATTTTGCCCTGTTCGTGGATCGGGAGCGATGCGCGGATCCCTGGGAGCGGGTCTGTGAGCTTTACCGCCTGTATCGGGAAGAGCTTTCGGAGAACGCTGACCGGATCGCTCCGGTGTACTGTTACGGGGATATTGAGGAGAATGAGAGGGCCGGGAGGATGTCCGCC
>CANPWJ010000107.1 GCA_947584035.1 uncultured Acetatifactor sp.
CCTTCTCGGTGGTCTCCTCCCCGTCTACTCTGCGGATGTAGTCACCGCTGGCCAAGACATACCTGGCGGGATCGCACGCCACGCCGTTTTGTCCGGTGAATTCCCCCACTCCGATCACCAGGATTCCCTCCGCCTTTACATAGATCCCGATGGGGATCCCCACCGGCGTCAGCTCCCTGCCCTCCACCACCTCGATCTCCACCTGCTTGAAGGGCAGGATCCCAAACAGCTTGACATTCATCAGGTATTCCTGGAGCCCGCCCGTCCGCAGGGTGACCGGTTCGCTCAGATCCAGGGTGACCGCTTCCCTGGGCACAGGACTGTCCCCCTGGGCGTTCACACTCACCAGATCCGCCTTGGCGGGAATCCCCAGGCTCAGGACCTGCTCTTCCTCCATGCGCATCTGCAGGGTAGAGGGGATGCTGCTGTCCAGCATGTAGAGGCCGCTCCCCAAAAGCGCGGCACAGCTCACGGCGAGAGCGATCCCCAGGCACAGCCGATAGACGCGGTATCTGCGCACCTTCTGCTTCCAGTTTCTCAAAAGGACCACCATCTCATCCCCCGCCTGCTGCTTTACCTTATCCGTTTCACTCACCCATATGCTCATGCCGTTTCCCCGCTACCTTTTCCTGTGGATTTTATGGAACAAAAAATGTCACCTACCAGCGCCCCGAAAGCTCTAAGGGCTAGTATGTGACATTTTTATTTTTCTATTCTTGCAGGTTTTTGACGCGGGCCGGTCCGGCGGGCATCCACCTTTATCCCTCCCGCTTGTGACGCACGGCCTGTTCCCGCATGGCTCTGGCGTTTTCCAGCGCCGCCTCCGACAGGGCGTCGCTCCCCAAAAGCCTTGCCAGCTCCGCCAGGCTCTCCCCGTCCTCCACGCGCCGGATGTCCGTGACGGTGCTGTCCGACCGGCTGCTCTTTTCGATCACAAAATGATGGTCGGCCATGGCCGCGATCTGCGGCAGATGGGTGATGCAGATGACCTGATGGGCACGCGCCGCCAGATCCAGCTGCTCGGACACCTTCCACGCCGTCTTTCCGCTGATCCCGGCGTCGATCTCATCAAAGATCAGCGTGTCGATGTGGTCCCGTCCCGCCAGGACCGTCTTGATCGCCAGCATGACGCGGGACAGCTCGCCGCCGCTGGCCACCTGGCCCAGCGGCTTTAAGGGTTCCCCCGGGTTGGTGGAGATCAAAAATTCCACATCATCGTATCCGTCGGTGGTGACGGTCTGCCCGGGCCGCACCGCGATCTCAAAATCCACCGTCAGGAAATTCAGTCCCTTCAGCGCCTCCGTCAAAAGCCCGGTCAGCTGCCGTGCGTGGCGCGAGCGCACCCCGGAGAGCCTTTCACAGGCCGCTTCCAGCTCCGCCTCTCCCTCCGCAAGCCTCTGGCGAAGCGACTCCATATACGCGTCGTAATCGGACAGCTTCTCCAGGTATGCCTGCCGGTCCGCTCCGTACTGCAGGATCGCCTCCACGGTAGTTCCGTATTTTCCCTTCAGGCGGTTGATCTGGTTCAGCCGCTCTTCCACCCGGGCAAATTCCTCCGGGTCAAACTCACAGTCCGCAAGATAGCCGGCCGCATCCCGATGGTAATCGGCCAGCAGGCTGTCCACCTCCGCCAGCTGCTGCTCCAGCTGCGCGAGCCGCTCGTCGCACGCGGCCACGTTCCGCAGGGAGCGGAGCGCGCGGCTGAGCGCCGCTCCGGCGCCATCCTCCCTATCGCTCCCGGTATAGCGGCAGCTCTCCGACAGGCTTTCCGCGATCCGCTTGCCGTTCGTCATAAAACGGTAGCGCTTCTCCAGCTCCTCGTCCTCGCCCGGGATCAGCCCGGCCTCCTCGATCTCCCGGAGTTCAAATTCCGCCAGGGACTGCTCTTTTTTGCGGACGGACTCATCCATGGTCTCCTCTTCCAGCTTTTCCCGCAGCTCTCTGCAGCGGCCGTAAGCCCCGGCCACCTGCTCTGCCGGCTCCCGGTACTCCTCCCCGCAGTAGGCGTCCAGGATCTCCCGGTGCTTTTTTTTGTGGAGAAGCGACTGGTGCTCATGCTGCCCGTGAATGTCGATCAGGACCTCCGCCAGCTCCTTGACCTGCCGCGCGGTGACGGTCTCTCCGTTGATCTTGCAGACGCTCTTTCCGGCCTGGAGTCTGCGCGTGATAATGACGGTCCCGTCATTTTCTTCCAGCTCCAGCTCCGCCAGCTTCTCGGACACTTTCTCGTCCTCCCCGGAAAAGACCAGCTCCACAGAGGCGCTGTCCGCCCCCTTCCGAAGCATCTCCTTCTCAAACTTGCCGCCCAGCGCCAGCGTGACAGAATCGATCAGGAGGGATTTGCCCGCGCCGGTCTCCCCAGTCAGGATGTTCAGCCCTTCGCCGAACTCCACCTCCGTGTCCTCCATCAACGCCAGATTCTTCACATGTAAACTCTGTAGCATACCGAAATCCCGCTTTAGATCCCTTTCATCTTCTTATTCAATATCTTCAGGAAGCTCACCTGGTTCAGCTGGATGAATTCCGTTGTCTTTTCGGACTGCACGATGCGGATGCGGTCGCCGGTTTTCATCTGGATCTTGTGGCTCCCGTCAAAGTTCGCCTCCACCGTCTGGGAGAGCGTCCCCCGGATGGGCGGGATCACGATCTCGATCACGTCCTCCGGCGACAGGATGATACTGCGCTGGTTCAGCGCGTGGGGGCAGATGGGCGTCATGGTGAGAAGCCTTGCCCTGGGCTCCACAAGAGGCCCGCCCGCCGACAGATTATACCCGGTGGACCCGGTGGGCGTGGTGACGATCATGCCGTCCGCCTTGTAATCATACAAAAACTGGCCGTTCACGTAGATGTTGAACTTGATGATCTGCAGGGAACCGCTGCGGGAGATCACAATATCGTTGAGGGCCCATCCCTCGTCCACCTGTCCGTCCCCAAAGAATACCTTGCCGTTGAGCATCATGCGGCTCTCCTGCTCGTAATCCCCGGAGATCAGCTTATCCAGGGATTCCTCCAGATTCTCCGGCTCCACCTCCGTCATAAAGCCAAGGGTCCCCAGATTGACCCCGATAATGGGGATGTGCAGCTTCTTGGTCTCCCGGGCGGCCTGCAGCACCGTGCCGTCGCCTCCCAGCACGATCATGCAGTCCACGTCGGAGGGGATGTTCTTGGCCTCCTCGCTCTCCTCCCCCGCACCGGACATCCAGTCGGAGTCCTTCAGATTCAGAGTGACCTTCTGCCCCTTCATCTCCAGATGTCCGACAATCCGGTTGGTGATTTCCAGATTCCTGTCCTTGTACGCGTTGGAATAGATTAAAAAGTGTTTCATTTCCGCCTCTCCCTTCTCTCTTTGTACAATTTATGCAGCGTTACAGCTGATGAGAATTCGCCACCGTTGCGGCGATCCTTTTCTCCCACTCCGTCTCCCAGGAGATCCCGGTGCGCTCCCTTACCAGCCCGGCCAGGTGCTCCTCCGCCTCCCGTTCCGACCGCTCCCGCACAGCCTCCGGGATCTCCTCCCGCTTCCGCAGGTACAGGAGGTATTCGATGTTTCCCTCCGGCCCCCGGATCGGGGAGTACTGAAGCTCCAGCACCTCAAACCCCACGCTGTCCGCGTAATCGATCATCCGGTGCACCACCTCTTCATGCACCTGCGGCTCCCGGACCACGCCGTTTTTGCCGACCTTGTCCTTCCCCGCCTCAAACTGCGGTTTGATGAGACACACCATCCGTCCCCCGGGCTTCAAAAGCTCTCTGGCCGGTATCAGGATCTTGGTCAGGGAGATAAAGGAGACATCCACGCTGACAAAATCCAGCGCGTCCTCCACCTTCTCCCCGGTCAGATAACGGAAATTGGTCTGCTCCATGCACACCACTCGCTGGTCGCTGCGCAGCTTCCACGCCAGCTGTCCGCGTCCCACGTCCACCGCATAGACCTTCGCCGCGCCGTTCTGGAGCATACAGTCGGTAAAGCCGCCCGTGGACGCCCCGATATCCATGCAGACGCAGTCCCGCAGGTCCAGCTGCCATGTCACCAGGGCCTTCTCCAGCTTCAGCCCTCCCCGGCTCACGTATTTCAGCGGGCTCCCCTTGACCTCCAGGGTCTTGATCTTAGCCTCGTCAAAGGCCGTTCCGGCCTTGTCCTCCCGCTGGCCATTCACAAACACATTCCCGGACATAATGACCGCCCTGGCCTTCTCTCTGGACGGCGCATAACCCCGGTTCACCAATAGGACATCCAGCCGGGTTTTCATCGGCTCTCCTCCAGGATGCGCTTTGTGATGCTCTCCGCGTCGATGCCGATCTCCCGCTTCAGAAGCTCCACGTTCCCGTGCTCCACATAAGCGTCCGGTATGGTGATATTGATACACTGATTCCGCAGTCCACTCCGATTCATATAATCCAGCACCTTCTCTCCGTAGCCGCCGCTCTTTACGTTCTCCTCCAGGGTCACGATCATCCGATGGTCCCTGCACGCCTCCAGCACGGACTCTTCGTCGATGGGCTTCACAAAGCGCGCGTTGATCAGGCTGACGCTGTATCCCTCCTTCTTCAAGAGATCCCGCACCGTCTCCGCCGTCTTTACCATGCTTCCCACCGCGAAGAGCGCGATCTCCCACTCCCGGTAGATCCACTCCGCCCGTCCCAGCTCGATGGGTGCCCGAAAATCCTTCAGCCCCGCGTAAGCCGTCCCCCGCGGGTAACGGACGGCGATGGGTGCGCCGAACTGAACGGCAAACTTCATCATATCGGAGAGCTCCCATTTATTCTTGGGCGCACAGATGTGCATGTTGGGGATCCCCGACAGGTAGGTGAAATCAAAGATCCCCTGGTGCGTCTCCCCGTCGCTTCCCACCAGGCCCGCCCGGTCGATGGCGAACACCACCGGAAGATTCTGGATGCAGACATCGTGCAGGATCTGGTCGTAGGCCCTCTGCAGGAACGAGGAGTACACCGCCACGATGGGCTTTAACCCTCCCGCCGCCAGGCCCGCCGCAAAGGTCACCGCGTGTTCCTCGGCGATTCCCACGTCAAAGAACCGGTCGGGGTACATATTCCGGAACCGCTTCAGCCCGGTACCGTCCGGCATGGCGGCCGTGATCGCCACGATGTCCTCATCCCGCTGCCCCAGCTTGCACATGACCGTGGAAAAAATATCCGTGTAGTTGGCCACCGTCCGGGGATGGGAGGGAATACCCGTCTCGATGTCGAAGGGCTCCGCCCCGTGAAACCTGGCCGGATGGCGCTCCGCCGGGCCGTAGCCCTTGCCCTTCTGTGTGATCACATGGACGATCACCGCGCCCTTCACCCGCTTCGCCGCCTTGAATACCTTGGTCATCGCCGTGATATTGTGGCCGTCCACCGGCCCCAGATAGGTGATCCCCATGTCCTCGTAAAACATGCCGGGAATCACCAGCTGCTTTACGCTGCTCTTCGCCTTGCGGATCTGGGAGACCATGTTGTCGCCCCCCGGCGTCCCGCGCAGGGCGTTGTAGATCCCCTCCTTCAGATCCAGATAACTGTTGGTGGTGCGGATATTGTTCAGATGGACATGTTGTTGTCGTTTAAGACAATGATGAAATTGGTCTCCAGGTTGGCGGCGTTGTTGAGGGCCTCGTAGGCCATGCCGCCCGTGAGGGAACCGTCCCCGATCACGGAGACGATCGTATTTTTCTCTCCCTTGATATCTCTCGCCTTGACCAGCCCCAGCCCCGCCGAGATGGAGGTGGAGCTGTGCCCGGTGTCAAAGGCGTCAAACTGACTTTCTTTTCGTTTGGGGAAACCGCTCATGCCATGAAACTGGCGCAGACAATCAAAACCGTCCTTCCGTCCGGTCAGCAATTTGTGCGTGTAGGACTGATGGCCCACATCCCAGATCACCTTGTCCTCCGGAAGATTCAGAGAGAGATGGAGCGCCATGGTGAGCTCCACCGCCCCCAGGTTAGAGCCCAGATGCCCGCCTGTCACGCTGATCTTTTCGATGAGGAACTGTCGGATCTCCTCGGCCAGCGCCTTGTAATCTTCCTTCCGGATCTTTTTGATATCATTTGGATTTTCAATCTTCTCCAGCAACATATCGGTATCCTCTCATCCTTTGCACTACTTTCTGCGATGAATCAGTGTCCGTATCAGTTCCTCCAGAAAAGCGTGATCCCCGGGAAGCTTCTGCAGAAGCGCTGCCGCCTCCATGGACAGAGCCTTCACATCCCGGGCCGACTGCTCCAGCCCCTTGATGGTCACGTAGGTCTGCTTGTGGTTCTGCGCATCGCTCCCCACCGTCTTGCCAAGCTCTCCACTGTCCCCCACCACATCCAGGATATCGTCCTGGATCTGAAACGCGATCCCGATATTGTAAGCACATTTTTCAAGGTCCTTCACCTGCTCCTCGTCCGCTCCGGCGAGGATGGCCCCCGCCGTCATCGCCGCCTGGATCAGGGCTGCCGTCTTATTTTCATGGATAAAGAGAAGCTGTTCCTCCGTAAGGGGCGTGCTCTGCTCCTCCGCCTCCACGTCGGCGGTCTGCCCGCCAATCATACCATAGATGCCCGCCCGGTTGGCCAGGACCGCCATGGCTCTGGCCACAGCGCGGGTCCGCTCAAAGGCATCCGCGGCCTCCTTGGGAGAGCCCTGGAGCTGCGGCGAGGCCTCTGCCTGTTCCCGGATCAGCGCAGACGCCATGGTCTCAAACGCAAGGTTTAACAGCGCGTCCCCCGCCAGAACGCCCATCCCCTCGCCGTACACCTTCCAGGTCGTCTCACGCCCTCTCCGGTACGCGTCGTTGTCCATGGCCGGAAGGTCGTCATGCACCAAGGAATAGGTATGGATCATCTCGATGGCGGCCATAAAGGGCTCCACCGTATGGTCCCGTCCCCCGAACATCCGGTAGGTCTCCCACAGCAAGAGGGGCCGGAGCCGCTTGCCCCCGGCCAGGAAGCTGTAATTCATCGCCTCGATGACCGTCCTCTGATATCCCGTTTCCCGGGGAAGGTACCCTTTGATGATCTCCTCCACCCGGGAGGTCTTGTCCTGCAAAAGCTTTTGAAATTCCTGCTGTTCCATATGTCCCTCGCTTCCGCGCGGCCCGTCCGCGCAACCCTTCCGCCGTCCCGTCACCGCGGCGTGGTCACAGCTCTTCCAGTTCCTCCAGCTCTCCGTCATCGTTTAGCTTCAGGACCCGCTTTTCCACACGGTCGATCTGTTCGCTGCACTGCTTCAGAATCTCCATGCCCTGGCTGTAGGCCGCAAACGCCCCGTCCAGGGTGATATCCTCCGCCTCCAGCTTCTCTATGGTCTCCTCCAGCCTGGCAAAATTCTCCTCCAGCGAGAAGGTTTTCTCCTCTTTCGACGCTTTACCCATTGTCACTCATCCCTCTTTTTGATATTCCCATCCCGTCACCCTGGCGCTTATCCTGCCGTCCCGCACATGGATGCGCAGATCCTGTCCCTGCTCCACCTGCCCCACGGAGCGGACGCTGCGGCGGTTTTCATCCTCCACATAGGCAAATCCGCTGTTGAGCTTTTCCAGGGGAGACAGCCCCTTCATCTTTTCCAGATAGAGCGCCAGCGTCTGCCGCCGGTCCTTCAGGATCGCCCGCATACGCTCCTGCAGCTTTTCCTCCAGCTGCGCGCCGTACTGCCTCCGGTCCCGGAGACGGCTGACGGGGCTTAAGTAACGCATCCGCATCTTCCCCTGCCGGAGCTGCTCCCGGGCGGCCCGTATCCTGCGCTCCATCTGAAGCCCCAGCCGGGCCCGGTACTCCTCCATCTGCCCGTCCTTTTCGAGCATGAACGTGAGCGGCGCCATCCTGATGTCGTTCTCCACGAGGAAATCGTGGTAGTGGTCGCAAGTCGAATCCGTCGAAAGTGTAAATTTGTACATT
>CANPWJ010000108.1 GCA_947584035.1 uncultured Acetatifactor sp.
GCAGTCCCCAGCCCTATACCGCCAAACACCCGGTACAACACACTGGAGACCGATCCCACTCTGTGAAACGGGACGTCCTGCTTCTGCTGCTGCCTCCGCTGCCGTTCCTGGGCGCGCGCCTTCCAGACGGGCGTCTGTACCTCCTCCGAAGCGCGCTCCTCCCCCGTCCGAATGGGAATACCGGCATCCCGCAGGGTGTTCTCCACCGCGCCGGACACCAGGCGGTTCAGACGGGAAAAGTCCCCGCTCCGGACCGCTTCCGTCACCGCTTGGGCCATCTGTTCCCCCAGGTTCGCTCCCCTCTGCTTCTCTTCCATCCGTCTCTACCTCTCTCGATTCCTCTCTTATTATCACACGTCCCCGCGGACTCCGCAATAGTTTCTTTCTCTCAGAAGCTAAATTTTTCCGGCAGCCCCTGCACATTTCAGCGGCAGACAGCATATATATGAATGATAATCGGGAAAAGAGGATGATCACTTGAAGCAGCGCGCCATACTCTCCTGGAAACAGCTCTGTATCCTGTCCTGCCTTCTGCTCTCCTTCGCCGGGCTCACCGTCTTTTTGTTTCAATACCATCGGGACGAAAAGACCTTTGAACGCATCAGCTCCCAGCTGTTTGCGGAGGAGCTCGCGGACAACACGTTAAATATGCACTACACCCTGGCCTATCCCGCCGATTTCGGCATTTACGACTACGAACCGTCTCTTCCCTGCTACAGCGCGGACGGCCGCCAGGAAAGCCAGGACGCATCCCGGGAGCTGCTCCTGTCCCTGGAAAAACTGGAGGCCGGGGAGCTGTCCCCCGCCAATCGGCGCGCCTACGCCCTGCTGCTGCGTTCCCTGAAAAACACCTGGGAATTAAACCGCTTTCCCTACTACGGAGAGCCCCTCGCCCCCTCCTCCGGTATGCAGTCCCAGCTTCCGATCCTGCTTGCGGAATACACGTTCCGCACCCGGCGGGACGTGGAGGATTATCTGGCGCTTTTGGATCAGACGGACGAATATCTGCTTTCCCTCCTCACCTATGAGCAGGAGAAGGCAGAGGCCGGGCTCCTCCTTCCCGCCGAATCCCTGGACCGGGTAAAGCGACAATGCGACACCATCCTCACCCGGGAGGAGCTGGACGCCGGACAACATTTCCTGCAGACCACCTTTGTGGAACGGCTGCTGCCTCTGATTCAAAACGGGAGCCTGACCCAGGAGGAAGCCCTGGCGTACCGGGCGCAGAACGACCGCCTTCTGAAAACCGTCACGCTGCCCGCCTATGAAGCGCTGGCGGACGGCCTGTTCCTTCTGGAGGATGAGACGATCCCGCTGTGCGGCCTGGCCGCCAGGCCAAACGGGCGGGAATATTATCGCTGTCTGCTCATCTCCGAGACCGGCTCCTACCGGGAGATCGACGAGATTGAACAGCTGCTGCTCAACCGCTTTTATGACGAGTACAATGCCATTCGCGCGCTGTACCGGGATCACCCAAAGCTGCGGGATCCTGCCGTCTACGACGCCATCGCCGACTTTCCCATCTCCGGCACGGAGGCGATGCTGGCGGATCTGCAAGGGCGCATGGCGCAGGACTTTCCGCAGCTCCCCGCCGCAGACGGTGCCGGCCAGACGGACGTCTCCGCATCCGATGCGGCTGCGTTTCCCTCCGCAACGATCAAAGCCGTGTCCCCCAGCCTGGAGGAGTACTCCGCTCCGGCCTTCTACCTGACCGCCCCCATGGACGACACGGACAACAACGTCATCTATATCAATCAAAAGAATCTGCCGGATGGGCTGGAGCTGTACACGACGCTGGCCCATGAGGGCTATCCCGGCCATCTCTACCAGACGGTCTATCACAACCGCACCTTCCTGCGGCGGCAGGAGAATCCTGCCCGGGAGCTCCTCTGGTACGGCGGCTACACCGAGGGCTGGGCCCTGTATGTGGAATTCTGCGCGTTTGATTATGCGGCCGCGGTCTACACGGAACAGGGAAACTCGGAGGGAGCCCTCCTGACGCAGCTGGAACAGCACAACCGCAGTCTGCAGCTCTGCCTCTACTGTCTGCTGGATCTGATGATCCATTATGAAAATATCTCTTACGAGCAGGTGGGAAATATCCTGCGCAACGTAGGGATCACGGAGGATACCTCCATCCGCTCCGTCTACACCTACCTGGTGGAGGAGCCCTGCAACTATCTCAAATATTACCTGGGGTATCTGGAAGTCCTGGAGCTGAAGAAGGAAGCCGCCGGACTGTGGGGAGACGGATATTCCGACCTGCGCTTCCACACCTTTTACCTGGACAGCGGCCCCGCGGACTTCACCACCCTCCGGGAATGGCTGGCACAAGCGTAAAATTACATCTCACAGGCGGAGGATCCCAAGCGGAAAAAACGGGCGGAGGCCATAAAGGCCGCCGCCCGAAAAACGTGCTCGGGGAACCGCTCACACCATCCTCCATGCCAGCACGACGCTTGCCGCCGTCCCCACCAGCGTGGCCAGCAGCGCCCCCGGCAGGGTATACCTGGTCTTGGTCACCTTGGCGGCAAGGAAATACACCGACATGGTATAAAAGATGGTCTCCGTGCAGCTCATCAGGATGGAGGTCACCATACCGGCATAGGAGTCCGGCCCGCTCTCCTTAAAGATGTCCAGCACCAGCCCGGTGGCCGCGGAGGAGGAAAACATCTTCACGACCAAAAGGGGAACCAGCTGCGCCGGCAGATGGATCCGCTCCGTGACAGGGGCGAGGACCTCCCCCAGAAACGCAAAAAAGCCTGAGGACCGCAGGATCCCCACCGCCACCATCAGTCCGATGAGTGTCGGCATGATATCCACTACGATCCGCAGACCATCCTTTGCACCCTTTAAAAAAGTTTCGTAAACCTTCACTCCCGATGTGATGCCATAGCCCACCACAAAGAAGATGATCAAAGGTATTATTATATCTGACAGGTGTGTCAGTGCTCTCATAGACCCGCTGCCCCGCGCTTCGTCCCTTTCTAATAGATATGAGACGCTGCCCGCAAAAATGACCGGGACCCATGGTTTTCACAGATCTATTGTGAGACGATCTCCTCGATCTGGTCCTTCACGTCGCGGAAGCAGTCCAACAGCTGCGGCAGGAATACGCCGCACTCTCCCACGATGATCATGTGATATGCCTGGTCCTTGGGATAGGCCTTCTTGTAGACGCGCTCGCTGACCAGGGCGTCGTACACATCCGCCAGGGACACAATCTGTGCCGCAATCGGGATCTCGTCCCCCTTCAGGCCATCCGGATAACCGTTTCCGTCGTAACGCTCATGGTGGGAACGGCATACCTCCGCGGCAATTTTCGCGTGCTCCTCACTCCAGGTTCCCTGGATGGAATTCAGGATCTCACAGCCCTTGGTGGTGTGAGAACGCATGACCTCCATCTCCTCCTCCGTGAGCTTGGCGGGCTTCAGCAGGATATGATCCGGTATGGCGATCTTGCCGATGTCATGCAGCGCGCTGACCGCCACAATGATCTGGATCCTGCGGGCGTCCAGGCCGTACTCCGGATAATTCTTCATAAGCTGCTCCGCCAAAAGCTGCGTGATCGCCTTCACATGGCGGATATGATCGGTATTCTCGGCGTTTCGGTACTCCGCCACCGCCCCGAATATGTCCATCATGTCCAGCTTGCTTTTCTCCAGATCCTTGCTCTGCTTCTGGATCATCTGGTACTGCTGCTTCATGGTCTTGTTCTGCGCGATCACCTTCTGCTGCAGCTCCTGCTTCTGCTGGAAACCCTGGACGGTATTGTTCACACGGTGCCTCACCATCGTCGTCTCAAAGGGCTTGCGGATAAAATCGGCCACGCCCATCTCAAAGCACTTGTCGCCGATGGCGGTCGTGCCCGCCTTGTCGATGATCAGAACCGGCATCTTCTCCATCCATTTGTTGGCGGTCATGCTCTCCAGGACCTTCAGCCCGTCCACCTTGGGGATCATCAATTTCAGAAGCACCACCGCAAGCTCCTCCACGTGCTTCCCGATAAGCTCCAGCGCCTGTTCCCCGTCGCCGGCTTCCAAAACGCCGTAATCCTGCTCCAGCATGTGCAGCAGTTCCTTCCGCTCCGCCTCAATTCCATCCACAATCAATATCTTGTCCCGCATGGCTGCCCTTTCCGGACCTTATCGTCCCCTAGTTTTTATAGACCGCGATCCTTTCATCCGTTGTCCGGCGGATCGTGATATTCAGCATAAACCTGGAAATCCAGCGTCTCCCATTGACCTCCGCCAGGACGCCCTCATACACCCTGCCCTTTACTACGATGCAGGCCGCGCTGATCTTCTTCATTTCCTGCGCAAGGTCATCCCGCTTCTGCGCGGCCTCCGTGTACTGTGTCTCCTTGGTGAAGATCGCATCCTTGACCTTGGAGTATACCTCCATCTCATTCCGCTGCTCCGCCGGGTATTTCTTCTCGAAATCCTCCCGGGCGTTCCGCAAAAGCGTCAGCTCCTCCCCGATGCTGTCCACGGTCTCTCCCAGCTGCTTATACTCCTCCAGGATCTCGTCATTGATCCCGACTCTCACATAGGAGGCCACGGCGGCACGGTTCCCCAGGTTCTGCACCGTAATGCCCTTCACAGCGTAGGCCCTTCCGCCCACCAGATTGCCCAGGATCTCGATGTGATCCTGGGATTCCAGTTCACAGTTCATACAGTAGTTGGCCTCGATCCTGCCTCCCGCATGGATGTTGGCGGACTCAAAGAACCGTCCGCTCACATTCCCGGCGGCCCGCACGCTGCCGGAGCCGGCCCCGTTCATTCCCTGGCGCAGCACCACGTTGCCTCCGCTCTCCAGGATGGCAGCCTCCACAAAGCCGTCCACCAGAATATCCCCCTGGGCGTGGATCTCCGTCTGGCTCCCCACATTCCCTCTCACATGTACGCTGCCGTTAAACACAATGTTTCCGGTAGCAAGCGTCGTCTCCTCCACCTCCAGCTTGCTGTTCACTTCCAGGTGGTTGTCGTACTGGTTCACCCAGCCGTCCGTGGTGGAAATATAGGTCCGCTTATCCGGCTGTAGGCTGAAGCCAAATCCGATCAGAACGCCCTTCTCCTTGCCTCTCCGGGCGTGGAGCACCTCGCCCCGGACGGTATACCCGTCGGTACCGTTCTCGGCATTGTGGTAGAAAGCCAGTTTGTCGCCCTCCTGCACGGTGTCAAACCACTCCACATTCTGATAATCCACGGAGCCGTCCTCCAGGACCTTGGGCGTGCCGTTGACATCCGTCCGGAAAAAGAACTCGTACCATCCGTCCTCGCCGGCCTTGGGCGGCTGCCCGCACGCGACCAGCACGTTGCGGTTTTTGTTGGTGCCGTCCGCGATCGCGGCGATCTCCTTCCGCAGGATCCCCTTGCGGACCTTGCTGCTCCACAGAGCGCTGAGGATCTCCTCCTGTGTGACACTGGCCCCCTCCTCGCGCATCATCAGATACACTTCCATATCGTCCGGGGTAAACACCAGCTCGAAGGCATCCTCCTTGGGCTTTTGCTCCTGCTCCTCCTTGGAAGGCCGCATCAGCACAGCCCCCAGGGCGCCGTCCTGGCCGTCGTTCTTTTCCTGCCGCGCCATCTCCTCCATAAGCTGTAAGCGCTTCTGCCGCATATCCGTAGTGGAAAACCGCAGACGGCTGTAATTTTCCACCGGCAGACCGCTCTCCAGTCCCAGGCGGATCTCCTGCATCTGGCGGTAGGAATAATAAGGGTTCGCGTACTGGGAGATATCCAGCTGCTTCTCCAGCCCCAGGCGGATCTCCCGCATCTGCCGCCAGCTGTAATCCTCTCTGGCGTAGACGGACACGTCCACACCGCTGCGGATCCCCTCGCGGATCTGCTCCAGGGACACTCCCCGCAGCCCCTTCTCCAGATAGGGATCCAGATCCACACCGCTCATTTTGGCAAGCCGGATCTGCTCCAGCTCCTCGTCGGTGTATCCCTTCTCGGCATAGGGCAGAAGGTCCACCTCATACCGCATACCGCGCCGGATCTCGCGCAGTATCCCGGCGCTGTACTGCAGGTAGGGTGAGATGTCGATCCCGAAATGGAGCCCCTTGCGCACCTGGCGCATCTTGTCATAGGGAATCCGCGGGGACGCATACGGCGACACGTCGATATCGTAGCTCAGCCCCTTCCGGAGCTGCTCCATCTGAAACCAGTCGTAGGCGGGATCGGCATAGACGGACACATCCAGCCCTTCCATCATCCCCAGGCGGATCTGACGCATCTGCAGCGCCAGATATTCCGGTCTGGCATATACCGATATCTCCAGGCCGGCCTCCACGCCTTCCTCGATCTCCCGCTGCTGATCCGGTGTAAACTCGTATTTTTCCAACTCTTTCGGCATATTTGCACTCATCGCTCTCACCCACTTACCAACCTATGCTCATAGTACTTTTAGCATATCATCTTTTGCACGTAATCGCAAGAGATATTACGATTTATCAGGCGGTTTATCGCGGTTATCGCGGTTCCCCCGCAGGATCCTTCCGATGGTTTCCGCTACCGTTCCAGAAACAGAACGCCCAGCGTACCGGGGCCACAGTGGCTGGAGATCACGCCTCCGGCCCGGGTCTCCAGGATCTGGTCAAAGACGCCCAGGCTTTCCAAGTACCTCCGCACCTGCTCCACGATCTCTCTGTCACAGCCGGAGTGGGTGATAAAGACCCGGTCGGTCCGGGCGCTTCGCAGCGCATTCTCCAGATCGGTCACGTAGTGCAGGATCACCTTGTCCAGACTGCCGCGGTACTTTTTGGTGGAACCCATGGCCCCGTCCGCCACCTCGATCTTAGGGTGAAGCTTCAGGGCGCTCCCGGCCAGAGCCGCCAGGCCGCTGCACCTGCCGCCCCGGTGTAGAAACGTCAGCGTGTCCACCACAAAGCTTGCCCGCACCTTGGGTTTCAGTTCCTCCATCCGGCGCGCGATCTCCTCCGCGGAAAGGCCCTGTCCCGCCAGGATCGCCGCCTCGATCACTAACAGGCCGATCCCTGTGGAGAGGTTCGCGGAATCGATCACCCGGATACGGTCCACCGCATCCAGCTCCTCCGCCGCCAGCCGCATGACGTTGTAGGAGGACGACATACTCTCCGAGATGGAAAAGCACACGATCTCGCGGCCCTCCTTCACATAAGGCGCAAACAGCGCCGTCGTCTGCTCCAGGGAGGGCGCCGCCGTCTTGGGAGTCGTCCGGTTCTCCTCCGACCACCGATAGATCTCCTCCGGCGTGATCTCCTCCCCGTCCTTATATTCCCTGTCCCCCAGCAGGATCTTTAACGGCAGGATGGAGACATCATACGTTTCCAATAACGCCTGTGACAGGTCGCAGGTACTGTCCGAAATGATCTTTACCATCTGCTCCACTCCTTTTCTTCCATCCGGTGTTACACACATTATATCATTTTTTCGGATAGAACGGGAGCTTTTTCTTTAGAATTTGCGGATCGGCCTTTTCCCCCTGTCCATCAGCTTGCACTAGATCACCGCGGCCAGCGTGCTCAGAAAGGTAGCCAGGATCGCCGGGCCAATGATCACGGCGGGATTGGCGCTTCCGTACTGGCTCCGGTAGGCGATCATGTTGACGGGAACCAGCTGCAGCGAGGAGATATTGATGATCAGGAAGGTACACATTTCGTTGCTGGCATGGCGCTCCCCCTGCGCCAGGTAATCCCGGCTGCCCCGTTCCTCCTCCAGCTTGGCCAGGGCCTCCATGGCCTTCAGCCCCGCCGGAGTACAGGCCCACCCCAGCCCCAGCACATTGGTGATCATGTTGGCGGCGATGTATTCCCTGGCCGGATGATCCCTGGGGATCCTGGGAAACAGGACATTCAAAAAG
>CANPWJ010000109.1 GCA_947584035.1 uncultured Acetatifactor sp.
TAGTCTGCTCCCCCGGTTTTATGTCCTCCGCGGGGGTGTCGGAGATCAACCTGATCTCGCTGTTGTATCTGTTCAATGGATTTGAGCACTGGGAGGCTGCCATGGACGGGGAGTTTGGATCCACGCTGGCGGATATCATCCTGGAGCGCACCAACAACCGCTACCGTATCATGGGGTACTGGTCGGCCGGGGTGCGCGACTATTACGGGAAAGTGCCCATCACAACGGCGGCGGATGTGCAGGGGCTTTCCATCCGCACGCAGACGTCGGGTGTGGTCTCCCAGTATTGGACCCAGCTGGGGGCGCAGCCGGTGGACATCGGCTGGGGCGTCCTCTATGACGCGCTGCTGGCGGGAGAGGTGGATTCCGCGGAGAACGATTACACGAACCTGATGCTGAAGCAGCATCATACCACGCCCAACGGACGGTATATCTGTGAGACGCATCACGATTATACGACGCGCCTGTTCCTCATCAGCGGGAGCTTCTACGACAGCCTTACCACGGAACAGAAGAACTGGGTGGACACGGCGGCGCTGGCGGCGACCCTGGAGGAGCGGGCAGTCACCTATGACATGATGGACAGCTCAAAGGCACAGTGTATTGCGGAAGGAGCCGTCGTCACGGACTATGAGGACATGGATATCGCAAGCTTTCAGGATGCTGCCGTTGCCATTCAGGATCAATACGCACAGGAAAACGGGCTTACCGAGTACCTTGACATGATCCGGTCGGCCAGATAGACGCAGAGGAGGTGACGGAGTGAAAAAGAATGTAAAGCAGGACGCAGGCCGGGAAAAGAGTCAGTTTCACATGGGGATCAAGTTTAAGCTGATCATTGGTTTTGCCATCCCTCTGATCTGTACCATTGTAATCGGGATCGTGGCGTATTCCCTGGCGGCTTCCGGTATGACCTACAACTATGAGGAATCCATGTCGAAGGCCATGTCCATGGCCATGGAATATCTGGACTTTGGATTTGAGTCCGCAGTCTCCGAATCGGAGCAACTCTACTACAATACGGACCTGATGCGCTGGGCAACCGGGGCGATCTATAATGAGTGGACCAAGCAGGAGATCGAGGACGAGGTCCGCATGGATCTGAAGGTAAAGAGCGAGGGCAACCATTTTGTGGCAAACATGTATATCATTCCCATGGAGGGGATCCCCATTGTGTCAACCTACGAGGAGACGGCGCAGACCCAGGGGTTCTATGGGGATCTTCTGGAGGCCGGGGAGGCGGAATGTCTCCAGACGCTGAAGGGAGACTGGATCGGGAGCCATTCCTATATTGACGGCGTGCTCTCCCAGGCATATGAAAACTATTCGGCGGACAGCTATGCCTGTTCCTACATAAGGCCGATGGCCACCAGGAGGGCGTGCATTGTGATCGACTATGACAGTAACGCCATAGCGGACATCCTGAAAGACCTGGATCTGGGGGAGGGAAGCCTCTCCGCCTTTATTACGGCGGACGGCCGTGAGATCCTCCTGGAGGGGGACACCCTGGTGAGGGACGGCGGGTTTTCGTTTGCGGACCAGACCTATTACACGGAGGCCATGGCGGACAATGCGGCCATCGTCATCGATTATGTCAGCTACCAGAACGACCAGTATCTGTTTATGATCAGCAAGAGCGCAAGCAACGGCTCCGCCATCTGCGCGCTGGTGCCCGTCAGCATGGTGAGCGCCGGGGCGGATTCCATCAAGTGGGTGACCGTGTTCATGGTGGTCGTATCCTGCCTGATCGCGGCGCTGACCGGCGTGCTCATCATCGTGGGGATCGTCTCCACCATCACCCACATCAGCAAGCGGCTGGAGGTGGTATCCGGCGGAGACCTGACGGTGAAGGTCAACGAGAACCGGCGGGATGAATTTAAGGTCCTGGTGAAGAGCATCGCCCATATGATCAAGAGCTCCCGGGATCTGATCGTCCAGGTGCTAAAGACCTCCCGGGATGTGTCGGATTCCACGGAGCGGCTGGCGGAGGACACGGAGGTGCTCAACAATTCCAACAGCCAGATCGCCGTCTCGGTGGATGAGATGGACAAGGGCCTGAGCCAGCAGTCGGAAAATGCGCAGAACTGCCTGGATCTGATGGATGAGCTGTCCGACCGGATCACGCACGCGGTGGATTCTGTGAAGAAGATGAACGACATCATCGGCAGCACAAAGGAGAACATCGGAAACGGAATGTCCACCATGGACGACCTGGCGGACAAATCCTCCGCTACCTCTGACATCACCGACCAGGTGACTGCCAACATTAAGAAGCTGGGAGAGAGCCTGAACGACATTGAACAGTTTGTGGAGACGATCAACGATATTGCGGAGGAGACCAACCTGCTGGCGCTGAACGCTTCGATCGAGGCGGCGAGGGCCGGCGAATCCGGAAGAGGGTTTGCGGTTGTGGCACAGTCGGTGAGCAATCTGTCCGACAATACGATCCAGGCGGCTAATCTGATCCGCGATGCCATGGGACAGATCAAGGCCAACGCCATGGAGACGGTGGACGCGGCCATGAAGGCGGGCGATATTGTCTCCAGGCAGACGGGGACGGTGACCGACACCATCCATGTATTCCGGAGCATCAACGGGGATATCGAAAAGATCATGGAGGAGATCGCGGCCCTGAGCGGCGCCATCGAGAGTATGGAGCGGCACAGGAACGATACGCTTCTGGCGATCGAGAGTATTTCCTCCGTATCGGAGGAGAACGCGGCCTCCATCTCCGCGGTGAACGACTCCCTGAAGAAGCAGATGACCATCGTCGATCATCTCCATGACTCCATGCTGGAGCTGGAGGAGAAGGCCGGCGTGCTGACCCAGGCGGTGAACGCGTTTAAGCTGTAGGAGAGAAGTGGGGAAGAACGCGTAAGAAAAGAGAAAAAAGCGTAAGAAAAGAGAAAAAAGCGTAAGAAAAGAAGGGGGCTGCCGCACGAAGTAAATACGTGCGCGCCCCTTTCTTTTTCGGCCCGTTGGTCTGCGGCCGGTCAGCCCGGCAGGTGGTCATCGGCAACGAAGTCCTCCCGCATGGGGGAGAAGATATCCAGCAGGATGCCCTCCTTCCGGCATACGCAGCCGTGCTCGATCCCGTCTTTTTTCAGCATACTGTCCCCGGGGTTTACGATCTTCTTTTCCCCGTCTATGGTAAACTCAAACTGTCCGCTCACCACGTAGGTGATCTGCGTGTGCGGATGATGGTGCAGCGCGCCCACCGCGCCCTCCTTAAAGTGGTTTTCCACGATCATCAGTTCGTCTGTATAGGCCAGTATTCTGCGCACCACACCCTCTCCGCCGCTCTCGCCGTCGATCTCGGCGTGGTAGTTCCAGATCCTGTTTTTTTCGGTTTTCATCTACATTCCTCCTGTCGCTTGTCGCTTTCTGTTTTTTGGAGCCGGGCAGGGCTCCGGCCGTTTCCGGTATCGGTGCGTGGGGGTCACAGAAGCCCGCACTCCGATGCCGCCCGGTAGAAGGTTGCCAGCGGTATCATGCTCTGCGCGAAATTCTTGCTGCTGGCGTTTCCCACGATCAGGGCATCCCCCACGACCTTCTTGCTGCCTACAGCACCCGGTACCGGCGCCGCGATGGCCTTTTGGAAGGTCAGTATCCCGGGGCGCAGGTAGTCCGCGTCTCCGGACAGCTCATAGGCGATAGCCAGCGCCTCCAGAAGCAGCGTGTTGTTTCCGATGCGGTTCAGGCTGGGAAGCTCCTTGTAATAAAAGCAGCCCAGCTTTTCCATATAGCAGTTTTCGATCAGATCGTCCACCGCCCGGAGGATCATGGCCTTCAGCTCGGGATCGGGGAATTCCCGGTAGTAGCGCATGACGCTTCCGATGGCCACGGAGATCATAAAGCCCACCCGGATGACGGTATTGTCCGTGTAGGGGGCAAGCCAGTTGCCGTACTGCTCCTCCCAGATCTGAAAGTCCTTCAGGATCCCCGGGCATTTGGCGAGCCACTTCTCATCCCGAGTCTCCACATACAGGGCGGTGAGCGTCCGAAGCGCCCAGCCGGTCTCCCGGGCGTTGGCCTCCCCTACCTTGGCGTACATAGGGCTGTTTAAGAGACGCTGCACATTGTCCCCGATGCCGAGGGCGGTTTCAAGTCCCCGCTCGTCTCCTGTGAAGTGATAATAGTCCAGGAGCCCCTCCACCCATTCGTGGGAGCAGACCATGACGCCGTCGATGCAGTGGCCCCCCGTGTGTTCCCACTGGCCGCCCACATAGAGCGGGTTGGAGTGATAGTGGCAGACATCCACGTCCATCCAATGGCTGCAGGAGGCGATGTTGTAATCCAAAAATCTCCGGATCCCTGTGCGCACATACAAAAGTGCACAGGCGTGGGGATAATCGTACTCGTTGTTGCACCAGACCAGATTGTCGCCGGCCCGTCCCTGGGCCGTGTAGCCGGAGTCATAGGAATCGCCGAAGTTCAGCATCCCGTAGGCGCGGCAATGGCCGTCGGCCCTCCCCACCAGACTCTGCTCCACGTCGATATCCAGCTTGTCCGCAAAGACGTCCAGCCATACGCCGGAGTCCCGGTGCGTCTCCGGGGACAGATAGGGCCGGTCAGGCATCTGGTAGATCAGGCTGCGGTTGTCGATCTCGGCCAGATCCTCTTCGGCCGTGTGGAAGTGCAGCAGAAATTTCTGTTCTCTGGACATGCCGGTCTGCATCACAACGCGTTCCACCTGCTCGGGCACCAGCATTATGGAGAGTCCCGACGAATCGGCCTGAACCGCCTTGGGGTAATTCTGCTGTGCCTGAAAGATCGTGGCGCACACCCCGCCATCGCGGTCCGTGACATCCGCGAAAAAGGTTCCGTAGAACACCTCGGCAAAGTGCTCGTTTGCCTCCCGGAGGAGCCGCTTGGAGTCCACGGTGCGGCTCACGGCGGCGCCGTTCTGCCCCAGGTAAAAGTCGGTCTTATAGTTGGAGCTTGCCGCGCAGGTGCGGATCTGATCCACGGGCGTCCGTTCCATGGCCTGTTTCAGCTCGCCCACCCCTGTCACATGAAAGACGGGGCCGCCGCCAAGGTCCGGGCCGTCCAGGTGATCCCCGCATCCGGTGGAATCCAGCTTTTCATAAGAATTCATCTGTACCAGCGCACCGTCCGCCGTTTCCTCCGGCGTCCGGAGGAGCCGGAATACCAGCGATGCCACGTGAAGAGGTTCATCCGTGGTGTTGATGATCCGATAAGATACTTCCACCCAGGGTTTCCCTGCCCATGCGGTGAGCCGGCACTCAAAGTCCACCCGGGGCAGCCCGCTTTGCCCGGCCTGCGGGAGATTGCTTCCCTTCGCCTTCAGAACGGTGCATACGGGGCCTTCCTCCGCGATCTGCCACGTGCCGATCTGTACCCGGTATTCCTGTCCCTTTCCGTCCTTCAGAAAAGGGCCGGCAAACTGCTTTTGCTCATAATCCCTTCCATAGGCATGGAGCTTTTCAAAGAGAGAGCTGCTGTTGTGGGCTACCCGAAAGGAAAAGGGCTGCCGTGCTGCGCCGCAGAGGGTAGATACCGTGATGCCCGCTGCGTCCGACCGGGTCTGCAGCGCCGCCCCGCTGTCCTTTGTCTCCCCGTCGGGAGCGCTCTGTTCTGCCCCTGCAGAAGCGCCGGCGGTCCCGTCCTGTTCGTCGTGCAGACTGCATTGGAGTACCGCGCCCCTGTTGGCCGGCAAATCCGCCAGAAAACGCAGGAACAGGAACCGCACGGATCCGTCCTTATGCCGGGAAGTCACCCGGGTCTGCAGCGGGAGCGCCCGGCCCTCCTGATATACCTTGACTCCGGAGAGGTCCCGAAGCTCGCCCTCCTTCACCGGGATGCCGATATAGCAGGGTTCCGCAGTCCGCTCAAAACGATACAGTTTGTCGAAGAAAATATCGATCATTGAGAATCACCTCCTTGTTTATCAGCATACCATAGATTTATCTTTTTGAAAAGGACAACCTGCTGCGGAGGGCGGGGAAGAAGATCCAGGATAAAAAGAGCCGCCGCACAGAGGAAATCGTTCGCCTGTGCAGCGGCTCTCCGCTTCTTTAGAAGATTCAGGAGTAAAAAAGATACATAGGGAAACCGGCCTTTTATTTGGTGGCTTCCTGGTCTACCGTGAGACCGGCCTGTGCGGCCAGATCGTCAAATTTCTTCATAACGGCATCATAGGTCTGCCGGGAGATATCCGGGAGCTGTCCGCCCCAGGTCTTTTCCGCCTGCTTATAGCCCTTCAGGAACGCGTTGCGCATCTCCTCGATCTTATCCGGATCACCGCCGGTCAGCGCGGTGGCGAACTGGATGATGCGGTCGGAAGTCTGCTTTACGCCCCAGTAACCGTCCTCAGAGATATCCTCCTGTGCCTGAAGCCTGGTAGCAGGGTCTACGGTGATGCTGCCCTTCCCCAGGAGAGACCAGATATCGTTGGCGTTTGCATATGTGGTAGACTGCTTGGTAAGCATTTTCTCTACCAGGGAACGAAGCTGTGCGGTTCTGGCTTCCGCATCCGCCTTCAGCTTGTTGACCAGATCTGTGTTCGGCGTGTAGGTCTTTTTGGCGGTATTGGTAACCGTCTGCTTGGAAGGCTCATAGACTGCCCCCACATCCTCCCTGGAGGACTGGCTGGAAGCGGTGCTCTCAGCTGCAGTCTGCCCGCTTGCGGCAGGAGCCGCGTAAGTGGAATAAAGTTCTGCTGCCTGTGGTGATGTAACTCCGTTTACACTCATATAATCCCTCTTTTCTGGCGCACATGCGCCACTTTCTACCCATACGGGCGCGTCGTCCTTGACTTGTGCATCGTTTATATCGGCTGTTTTCCCACAAAACTTTAGGGAAAAACATGGTCGATTGGTGCAGTCGGACAAAAAAATCAGGACAGGATGATAAGGGGTGAAAGAAGAGACAAAAAGGGGACCGCCACACGAATGTGACAGCCCCTTTTTGTCTCAGAAATGGTAATCCCGCGGCTGGTATATAAAGCGCCGGAGTCTGCTGTCACGCCCGTAGGTGACAGTGTAGCACTCCGTGGGGGCCTGTGGAAGCGTCTGTTCTGCCACAGCCTGATCCAAGGCCTGAGCGAAGGAATCGGCGGAGGAATCGTCCTTAGAGACCTGCACAAATGCCCTTGCCGGCTCCTTTTTTACTTTCTTTACCACCGGAACAGCCATAACCGAGCTCACCATGAAAATACCAGTAACTCCGTTTTCTGCCATAATCCCTCCTTGGATGCGTATTTCAATAGTGTATGTTCCTTGGTATAATATGTTTCGTCCGATCCCTGCGAAAAGTTTAGCACAGGAGCGCGGAAATATTGACGTGTCCGTAAAAATTCGATATAATAAAGCCCAGTAAATGTATACAAAATACACTGCACGGGGGTGGAATATGGGCGAGCGGTTGGAGCGATATGAGTGCAGGGCTTACGCCAAGATCAATCTGGGGCTGGATGTGCTGGGCAGACTGCCCAATGGGTACCATGCGGTTAAGATGGTGATGCAGACCGTGGGGATTTATGATGTGCTTGCCTTTGAGCGGACCAAGAGCGGGATCACGGTCACCACCGATGCCGGGGAGCTTCCCGCGGGGCCGGAGAACCTGGTCTACCAGGCGGCTGCCCTGCTGCTGGAGCGCTATGCCGTGGCGGGAGGCGTGCGGATCCATCTGCAGAAAAACATTCCCATTGCCGCCGGGATGGCGGGCGGAAGTGCGGATGCGGCCGCCGCGCTCAAGGGGGTGAGCCGGCTGTACGGGCTGGACTGCGGCGAGGAGGAGTGGAAGGGGCTGGGCGTGCGGATCGGTGCGGATGTACCCTATTGTGTGATGGGAGGAACCGCTCTGGCGGAAGG
>CANPWJ010000110.1 GCA_947584035.1 uncultured Acetatifactor sp.
TACAGGTGTATGCCAATCGGCTGGATGTCATCCTGCGGGGAGAAGAAAAGATAAAATCCCTGCGGCATGATATGAAGCATCACCTCAACGAGCTGACGCTGCTGGCGAATAAACAGGATGTTGCAAAAATACGGGAGTACCTAGATCACATGGGAGCATTCATTGAAAATCCGGATGAACGGATCGCGTCCGGCAATATGGAGATCGACAGTGTACTCAATTATATGCTGCAAAAGGCAGAGAAAGATTTGAAAACGGTAGACGTCAAAGTGATGCTGCCAGAGAAAGTACGGCATTCCTTTGACGTCAATGTCCTGCTTGGAAATCTGCTGGAAAACGCGATCGAGGCGGCGGAACGGACGGAAAAACAGTATCTTGGAGTGAATATAGCACTTAAAAAGGGGATTTTAAAGGTAAAAATCGAAAACAGCTTTGCGGATTCCCACATCCTGCGGGAGGAAAGCCGAGGAGACGGCCCTGTCTTTCGGACGACAAAGCCTCTTGCAGACCGGCATGGGATTGGATTGAAAAATGTGAAGAAGATTGTGGAGAAGTATAACGGTACAATGGATGTCACAACAAAGGATGGTATCTTCTGTGTCAACCTGATCCTGTATATGGCAGGAATGAAACAAGAATCGGAAGGGCAAAGAGAAGGGTAAACAGAAGGGCAAACAGAATGAATACGGCAAGGGAAATGGGGGCATGACACATTCCGGTCACGTCCCTGTTTTTTTACAAAAATATATATGAATTATGACAGGAAGCGGCAGGATGACCTTTTTTATGATACAGTCCAGTTAGTAAGTATATCATTCATTTAACGGAGGTTGTGTATATGAAAAAGAGATTGTTCCTTATGGCCGTGAGTGTAACCGTGATTCTGTTGGGCTTTTATGTGTGGTATGTAAATATACCGGAACATAAAGCAAATAGAATACTGCAAGGTATGATGCAGGACTATGAAAAAACTGTGAGTATCTTTGATACAGGCTTTGTGGATCTGGGAGAAGCTTCCGTCACGATAGGAGAATCGGAGTATTATTTGATCGAGGGAGAATACCGGACACTCAAGGATTTAGAAGAGCTGTTGACAAAGGTCTATACCAGCGATATGGCAAACCGGATATTATCGCAGAGCACAGGCGGAGATGAACCGATGATTATAGAGCAAGAGGGAAGGTTATACAGGAAGGACGCTTATGACACAGGCTTCTCGTTCGAAATTCCGGTAGAATCGGCAGTAAAGATGAGCAATAGTGAGTGGAAAATCGAAGCGGTGTCGGAAACGAATGAAGATTTTATCGTTTGCATCCTATTGGAAAAAGAAAAGGGACAATGGAAAATCGGCGAAATTACCGAACGGGAAAGGGAGTAAGACAGGGGCTGGCGGCAAGCCTCCTATTCTCTCGGTTTTTCCCTTAGATGTACCGCGTTTGCCGCCTGGCGGCGTCTTGCGTCCTCCTGGGCGGCATAATGCTTCCGGGTAGTGTTGACGTCCTTGTGGCCCAGCACATCCGCCACCAGATAGATATCCCCCGTCTCCTGGTAGAGGGACGTGCCGTAGGTACTCCGCAGCTTGTGAGGGGTGATTTTTTTCAGGGTGGTGACCCGGGAAGCATATTTTTTGACCAGATTTTCCACAGAGCGCACGGCGATGCGCCGGTTCTGCAGGGAGAGGAAGAGGGCGTTCTCGTGGCCGTCCGCCGGGATGATTCGTTTCCGTTCCTCCAGATAATCCAGGAGAGCGGTCTCCACCTCCTGCCCGAAGTAGATCACCGCTTCATAGCCGCCCTTTCTGCGGATCTTGATGCCGTTCACATCGAAATTGATGTCCGAGATATCCAGGCCTACGCACTCGGAGACACGGATCCCGGTTCCCAGGAGGAGCGTGAGCAGAGCGACGTCCCGGACCTTTGTCTTTTTATGATATTCCAATTCCTTCTTAGTGAGCTTGGTGCCGTCCTCCACCTGATCTAACAGGATGGCAACCTCGTTGGGCTCCAGGCGGATGATCTCCTTCTCGTGCAGCTTTGGCAGGGGAACCAGCGCCGCCGGATTCTTTTCGATCATTTCCGACTCAAAAAAGTAATTGTAGAAGCTTCTCAGAGAGGCCAGTTTCCTCGCCTTTCCCCTTTCGTCGTTGGTGATGTCCCTTCCGTCCTTCTGATAGAGAGAGATGTATTCCAGGTATTCCTGGATGTCCGTGCGGGTCACCTGATCCAGGACGGACAGGGGGTAATCGGTGATCTCCATTTTGGCGAGCGTCGGATTTTGATCGTGAAGAAATTCAAAAAACATACGGATATCGTACCCATACGCCAGTCTGGTGCGGGTGGAGGTGTATTCCTCGATTCCCCGGAAGAAGGTCTTGCAGAACCCCGGGAGCGTTTCCAGGACAGCGCGCAGCTTTAGGATATTCTGCCGGTTCTGTTCATCGTGATAGTTGTCCTGCTTTAAGACTGCCAAAGTGACTACCTGCCTTTCCCTTCCACTTTTTTATTGCCTCGAATAAGGTCATTATATCATGTCCGCCCGGGAAATTCCATGATATTTCTTGTTTCGATTATAGGAAAAAAAACCGGGTATACTCCTTGTATATGAAAAAGCGCGCTAAGGAAGGCGCAGATAGGAGAGTGGAAGATGGCAGTTGCATTTAAAGACAGTGAGACCAAGGACAATCTGATGAGGGCGTTTGCCGGGGAGAGCCAGGCGCGAAACCGCTACACGTTTGCGGCGTCACAGGCCAAGAAGGAAAAGCTGCATGTGATCAGTGCGATCTTTGCCTTTACCGCCTCACAGGAGAAGGAACACGCGGAGATCTTTTACAAGCATTTGAAGGAGCTGGCGGGAGAAACGGTCGCGGTGGACGGCACCTATCCGGTGGATATTTCCGATCAGGTGACGGAGCTTTTGAAAATGGCGCAGCACAATGAGTATGAAGAGCATGATCCGGTGTATAAAGCCTTTGGCGAGAAGGCCAGAGAGGAGGGCTTCCAGCAGGTGGCAGCCTCCTTTTTCCAGATTGCCGGGATTGAAAAGACTCACGGCGACCGCTTTGGCAGGTATGCCAGACTTCTGGAGGAGGGCAGGCTCTTCGTGTCCGATGTGGAGGTGGAGTGGATGTGTTTAAACTGCGGCTATATCTACAAGGGCACCAACGCCCCGGCGGTATGTCCCGTCTGTCAGCACGATCAGGGCTATTTTATCCGTCTAACGCTGGCGCCCTACGAGGATGGGAACTGTGGAAAATAACCTCCTTCTGTAAATTTTGCTTGTGGCATACGGTTCCTCTGTGCTATCATATCTTATAGAAAGAAAATCACTACCAAAGAGAGGGAAATCGTTCCATGAAAGTATATCGCAATATGACGGATGAAGAACCGAAACAGGGCGGAGTGGAGCGCGAGGAGTCCCCCATGAAGGCCAGGCTGGAAAATGTCTGTTTTCGATGGGGGCTCACCGCCTTTTTCGTGATTGCTGCCGGGATCTTATTTTATTACCTGGTATTTCATCTTCCCAATGTCAAAAAAAATTTTGACGTGCTCGTCGGGATCCTGATGCCGGTGATCTTTGGCTTTGTGATGGCCTACCTCCTGACACCGATTCTGAACTTCATCGAGTTTCATATTCTGATCCCACTCTGTAACCGCTGCGGGATTCGGGAATCCGCCAAACGCACCGCCATGATCCGCGTGGCAGGGATCCTGGCTACGGCGTTTCTGTTCTTCGCATTGATCTATGGCCTGATCGCGATGCTGCTGTCCCAGATCGTTCCCAGTATCCGGACCATTATCAGCAGCTTCGACATGTACATCAATAACATTACCCGCTGGGTCAATCAGATCATCGACGACAACCCGGAGCTGCGCAACAATGTGCTCTTTCTGGTGCGGCGTTATTCCACCGAGATGGAGGATTGGCTGGACAATCTGGTGCTTCCCAACATGAGCAATCTCATCCGCACCGTGTCCATGAGCGTCCTGGGCGGCATGAAGATCCTCTGGAACTTCATTATCGGCTTTATCATCTCCATCTATCTCCTGGCCAGCAAGGAGAAGTTCGCGGGACAGGCGAAGAAAATGGCATACGCCTGCTTCCGCAAGTCCACAGCGAATCGGATGATCCAAAACTTCCGCTTTACCCACAGGACCTTCATCGGATTTATCAGCGGAAAGATCCTGGATTCGGCGATCATCGGCGTGCTCTGCTTTGTGGGGACCTGGCTTATGGGGACGCCCTACGCGGTTCTGGTCAGTGTGATTGTGGGCGTGACGAATATCATCCCGTTTTTTGGCCCGTATTTGGGAGCGGTGCCCAGCACCATCCTGATCTTTGTGGTGGATCCCATGCACCCCTTGAACTGTGTGTACTTTGTACTCTTCATCCTGGTGCTGCAGCAGTTTGACGGAAATTTCCTGGGCCCCAAGATCCTGGGGAACTCCACCGGCCTGACCGGTTTTTGGGTGATCTTCGCCATCACACTCTTCGGAGGGCTCTTTGGGATCTTTGGAATGATCGTAGGGGTGCCGATCTTTGCGGTATTCTATGCGGCGGTCAAGTCCCTGGTCAACACGGCGCTGCAAAAGAAAGCGCTACCCCAGGAGACGGAGCCGTACTTGACCGTCGGTTCGGTGGACAGAGACGGTACCTTTTACGAGTTTGTGCCGGAATATAAACAAAAGAAGGAACGCCAGACGTTTCGGAAGGCTCCGCGGAAGGAGGAGGCCGCGCGGGAGGATGCTTCCTCTTCGGAGGAGACTTCGCAGAAGGAGACGTCTCAGCGATAAAAGATGCAGTTTTGATGAAAAAAATAGGGCGGTTTGATGCTTTTCTGTGGTATGATCGATCCGAATGGGACCGTTTCCGCGGAAACGAAGGTTTCTGATTGCAAGAAGGTTTCTGATTGCAAAAAGGTTTCTGATGGTAAGGAGAAGATTGATGGAGCAGAAGTGTATCAGCCGCCCGATTGTTTGGATTTTTCTTTCCGTGTTTTCCCTGTCCGCCGTATGCCTGTGCGGATGCTCCACAAAGAGATGCGCCCCCAAAGAGTCGCCGGACGCAGGTGTGGGGATATGCACGGGGATGGAGGAAACGCTCTCGCTGCAGCGAAACGCCCTGGAGGAGGCGCTGTCGGATCTGGATGTCGCGGTGGAGGGCGCCCTTAGGCAGGAAGAGAACCCTTTAGATCCCGCAGCCTCAGAAAACGCAGCGCTTGGAGAGGAACCGCCGTCCGACAGCCAGCAGTATCCGAAGGTGATCGCTACCGATCTGGACCGCATCAACTGGGTGATCGAGTCCGAGGGAATTTATCTGGTGCACAATCAGGGAAGCTACGCCTATTGGACCGGCGATCGGGGGAGCTATACCTATTGGACGCAGGAGGGAGAGCAGCTCACTCCGTTCCGCTACCGGGATGCCTCCTCCTTCTGCGAGGGGCTGGCCTGTGTCTGTGTAAACGGAAAGTACGGCTATCTGGATACGGACGGGGAGGCAGCCCTGCCTTTCATCTACGATTACGCGACTCCCTTTGTGGAGGGGAAGGCATATTTTTCCATCGGCAATCAGTATGGATTTATGGATATCCACGGAAATCCGCTGTTTTATCTGTCCTATTATCCGTCCTGTGACAGTGTGAGCTCCTTTCAGGAGGACCGTGCCTATTACAGTGTGGATGGCCGGTACGGTTACCTGGATGCGGAGGGACAGGTGGTGATTGAACCGACGTATGACGACGCCGGGTATTTCCGACAGGGGTTTGCCGTTGTGCGGGACGGGGGCCGGTACGGGATGATCGATCGCTTTGGGGGGACGGCCATTTCGATTGCCTATGACGGGCTGGACTATGATGCGGAAAACCAGGTGGTCAGCGCCCGGAAGGACGATACAGAGTACTGGTTTGCCCTGGATGAAAACGGCAGCTGGCGGAAGGTGCTGTGTGTGGGAGAGGAGAGCAGCGTGGTGCAGCCCGAGACGGTCCGGGGAAGGCTGTGGTTCCCCTATTGGAAGCTGCTGTCAGGGGAGGAAAGAGTCTGGGGGCTGGTGGACGCGAAGGGGCAGACATGCCTTCCGGCGGAATATGAGAGCATTCAGCTTCTCTCTCAAACGGATGCCATCGTTGTGGAAAAGGACGGAAATGTGGGGCTTCTTGGATATGACGGAAGTGTCATACTTCCCTATGGAACTTATGACATGATTTCCGAAAGCCAGGACGGGACCGTGCTGTATGTATGCAGGGACGGAAAATGGGGCTGCATGGACAGCGTCACGCTGGAAAGGATGATCTCCCCGCAATATGATACGGTTTCGTTTCTGGGGGAGCTGGCCAGAGTGGGCATGGGGGAAAGGTACGGCGTGATCGATCGACAGGGAGAGACGGTTTATCCGCTGGAATATGACAAGGTGGAGATCTTCAGCGACGGTTCGGTGGAACTGGCGAAAGGAGGCTTCTGTGAGATCCGGAACGCGCAGGGAGAAACCGTCTACCGAACCTCCACGGCCAAGGAGATCCGGGAATGGGGGGACTTCTATGTGGTGGCGGACGCGTCGGACGACAAGATCTTTCTGCTGGACAGAGAGGGGATGCGCCCGAACATGGACCGGTATGAGATCCTGAAGAAGCTTTCCTGGGGGCAGGAGAATCTTCGGGTGGCCTGGACCTACGGAGAAAACGACTGCATCATCCAGGCCGGGCCGGCGGAACCTGCCTCTCTGGTGGAGACGATGCCCGAAGCGGTCCTGAAAAACGCCATCACTCCGGAGAGAGTGACGTTTTGCCAGATCTTTCTGGACATCCTGACCGAGCAGAAGAGCGATGTAAACGTGGCCGCCAGCCAGTCCTTCCGATACTATAGGGTGTCCGATTTGTCCGATCCGTCCGATCATCCGTCTGATCCGTCCGATCCGTCGTCCGTCCCGTCCGAGCAAGCGGAGGACGCCGTGATCCTGTATTATGCGAAGGAGCCCTTTTACCAGACCGGGCTTCCCCTTTCCGAGAGCGCTTTTTTTGTAAAGTATCAGGAGGAAGCGGCGCTGATCGGGCATGAGTGTGGCGGCTCCATGCGGGGAAATTATGTGACACTGTATTATGACCGGGAGAACGGCAGACTGCTTCCCGGAGACCACCAGGCGGTGGGCGGCTTTGCCGGAACTTCCTATGGAGGAACGGTCTGCCGTTACCAGGAAAACCAGGAACCCATCTACCCGCTGGAAAAGAAGATTTCCCTGGAGCCGGAGGCCGTGTTCTGCACGGTCACGCAGAGCTCCCACAACTATGTATACCAGGAGCTGCTCGACCAGCCGCAGCTGTTTTATGATGCCGATACCGCTGGCAGCCCGGCTTTCACTAAGGCCAGGCTGCAGGAGCTTTTGGATCCTCACGCCAGGGACGGCGTCGGGATTGAGGACATTCCCTTTGCGGTCACCGAATATAAGCTGAAAACCGATGCCGGCTGGGAACGGGTGCCCCGGGAGCGCTACAACGAGGTGAAAGACCGTTACCTGGAGCTTACGCCTTGTCCGTGATTCAGGATGCCATATGGATGCGCGATCATCTATGCGCTAACTATTCGTTAAAGTTGGCTTTTGCGCATAGTTGGATGTGAGGAGGAGCGCTGCTCTTCCTCGTTTCATCCTCCTTTTTTAACAG
>CANPWJ010000111.1 GCA_947584035.1 uncultured Acetatifactor sp.
GGCCATGGTCCTGACGCCGGAGGGTTTCCCCCAGGGGTATTTTGTGCCCGGGCGGATGGCCATGACCTGCTGTGCCGAGGATATGGCTTTTTTGGGATATGCCTGTGAATTTCCGGGGGCAGGGGCCCTGCGGCAGAAGGAGTGGGTCAAGGTGACGGCGACCGTCTCCAAGGAATTCTGGAAGGACTACAACGGGGAGGGGCCGATCCTGCACGCGGTCAGCGTGGAAAAGACGAAAGCGCCCAAAGACCCGGTGATCAGCTTTACCTGAAGCCCGCCGCCGGAATAAAGGACCGTCTCCTGCCGTATACTGATGTGAGAAAGTGTGGGAGTGAGATCGATGAATGTAGCGATGGGACTGCTGGTACCGTTTCTTGGAACTACGGCAGGGGCGGCCTGTGTCTTTTTTCTGAAGCATCAGATCACACCGAATCTGCAGCGCGTATTCACCGGATTTGCGGCGGGAGTCATGGTGGCGGCCTCCGTCTGGTCCCTGCTGATCCCGGCCATGGAGATGAATGGGGAGGAAGGCTTTGGGGCTGTTTTTCCCGCATTGAGCGGTTTTCTTCTGGGGATCGTTTTTTTGCTGTTGACGGATAAGCTGGTGCCGCACCTTCACGCGGGGAGCAGGGAGCCGGAGGGCAGGAAGAGCCATCTCGGCAGGACCGCCATGCTGATGTTTGCCGTGACGATCCACAATCTGCCGGAGGGCGCCGCCTGTGGAGCGATCTTTGCGGGCGTTTTAAACGGGGACGGGGCGGTGACCCTGGCCGGAGCCGTCACCCTTTCCGTCGGTATTGCCATACAGAATTTCCCGGAGGGGGCTATCATAGCGCTGCCCCTTCGCAGCGAGGGAAACAGCCGGTGGAGATCCTTCCTTTTGGGGACGCTCTCCGGGGCGGTGGAGCCGGCGGGGGCATTGGCCGCGATCCTGCTGGCCAGCGTGGTGACACCGGTGCTTCCCTACCTGCTGGCGTTTGCCGCGGGAGCCATGATCTATGTGGCGGTGGAGGAGCTGATCCCGGAGGCCGGCGAGGGGAAATGCTCCGATCTGGGAACGCTTTCCTTTGCCCTGGGATTCGCGCTGATGATGGTACTGGATCAGACACTGTGATCGGATAAGAGGACGGTTTACAAAGGAGATGGGGGGAGATACCGATGTATCAATATTCTGTGATCCAATGGCTCTTTTTCTTTTACTTTTACAGCTTCTTCGGATGGTGCTTTGAGTCCACATACGTTTCGCTCAAGCGAAAACGCCTGACCAACCGCGGGTTCATGCGGGGGCCTTTTCTCCCCCTGTACGGCAGCGGGGCCATTATGATGCTGGTGGTCTCCATGCCCTTTCAGGACAATCTGCTTCTGGTATATATCGCGGGATTCCTGGGCGCCACGGCTCTGGAATATGTAACGGGTGTTATTATGGAAAAGCTGTTTGGGGTGCGCTATTGGGACTATTCTGATAAACCCTTTAATTTCCAGGGGCAGATCTGCCTGGGTTCCTCGGTGGCCTGGGGCTTTCTGACCATCCTGATGACGGAGGTGGCGCATAAGCCTGTTGAATATCTGGTGTTATCTATTCCCGGAGGAGTACTGACCGTGGTGACCTGCGTGCTGACGGCCGGGATCGCCAGCGACTTTGCCCTGTCCTTCAAGGCGGCGCTGGATCTGCGGGATGTGCTGGCGCAGATGGACAAGGCGAAGGAGGAGCTGCTGCGCATCCGCAAGCGGCTGGATGTGATGATCGCGGTGACCGGAGAGGAATGGGCCAGCTACCGGGAAGGGGTGGCCATCCGCATGGAGGATCTGCGGGAGGGCATCGAGGAGCGGCTGGAGCGTCTGCGGCGCATGAGCCAGGAAAAAGCGGACGGAGTGTCGTCCCAGGTGCGGGATGAGGTGCACGAGCTGGGAAAGGAGTACGCGGATCATGTGGAGGAGAGAAGGCGGCTGGGCGTTCTGAAGGACTTTTTCCAGCGGGACCTGATCCGCTCCAATCCTACCATGAGCTCCTCCCGGTACGCGGAGGCTCTGGAGGAGCTGAAGGAAAAGCTTCGCAGATAACCTCTTGCGCCGGGAGCGTTATGGGGGCTGTCGCGTCAGCCGGGAAGTTCAAACCGGCTGGACGGCAGCCCTCTTTTTAATAAAATCTTAAGGTTTTGGAGCGTTTTTTGTTAAAACTATTTTTGCTACAATGAGCACATAGAAAGCAGGGAAGAGGAAGAAATCATGTACAACATACTGATCTGTGACGATGAAGCGGATATCGTAAACGCGCTGAAGATCTACCTGGCCAGCGAGGACTATGTGCTCTACGAGGCGTTCAACGGAAAGGAAGCGTTAAAGTGTATCGCGGAAAATGACATCCACCTGGTGTTATTGGATGTGATGATGCCGGAGATGGACGGGATCCTCACGATGGTGGAGATCCGCAAATTCAGCAATGTGCCGATCATCCTGCTGACGGCCAAGAGCGAGGACTCGGACAAGATCCTGGGGCTCAATATGGGGGCGGACGATTACATCACCAAGCCCTTTAACCCGGTGGAGGTGTCCGCCAGGGTGAAGAGCCAGCTGCGGCGGTATCTGCAGCTGGGGGCCGGAGTGATCAAGCCGGATGTGATCCGCATCGGGAATATTGAGATGGATGACCGGGAGAAGCTGGTGACCCTGGACGGCGAGGCGGTGGCGCTGACCCCTACGGAATATGAGATCCTGAAGCTGCTGATGCAGAATCCGGGCCAGGTGTTCTCCCCCAGGGAGATCTACCGGAAGATCTGGAACGATCAGCCCTACGGGAGTGAGAACACGGTGGCGGTACATATCCGGCACCTGCGGGAAAAGGTGGAGATCAATCCGGCGGAGCCCCGTTATCTGAAGGTTGTGTGGGGACAGGGCTACAAGATGGAGAAACGGTAGGAAAAGCCATGAAAGGGGAGAACGGAGACGAAATGAAAAAAAAGACGCTTTTAAACAGTACGCTGGCGAAGATCATAGCGTTCCTGCTCTTTGCGGTGGGGATCGCCGAAGGGGGAATGGGGGTGGTCGGGACCCTCTATCTGGCCGACGAGGGCTATTACAAGAAGTCCTTTGAACAGATCGTCCACGACCGGATGGTCTTTTCGGTCTGGGCGGACGTGGAGAATTTAAAGGAGATCTATCAGGAAGCCGATCCGGAGAGGGCCCGGAGGGATGCGGAGGCCTATCTGCAGAAGCGGAACCTGGCCGTGGAAGTCTACGTGGAGGATACGCTCCTGTGGGATCTGGCGCCGGAGGAGAGCTGGGACACCTCGGAGGAGAGCTGGGATACCCCCTACCACTTTATGTGCTATACCACGGTGTGCAAGGAGCTGCCGGTGGAGGAGCTGCCGGATGCGGAGCCGGAGAGCGGGGAGCCGTCTGAGGAGGCGGCTGATGTTCCGGAGGACAGGGCCCGGGAGAGCGGGGAGCCGTCTGAGGAAGTGTTCGATGTTCCGGAGGACAGGGCCCAGGAGAACGGGGAGCCGTCCGAGGAGGTATTCGATACTCCGGAGGACAGGGCCCAGGAGAGCGGGGAATCGTCCGAGGAGGAGCCCGATGCCCCGGCGGATACCCGGCTCGTCTATCAGGAGATGACGTTTTATGTCTATGTGGATCCCGCTCTGAAATGGAAGGATGTCTATTGGGAAGCCTGGAAAGCGGTACGTGATCTGAACGAGTACGGGATGTACGGCTTTCCGGTGGCGGCCGCCGTGGGGCTGTCCGTGGCGCTGGTGTGCTTTTTGTTCCTCCTGTGGAGCGCCGGCCACCATCCCGGCAGGGAGGGGATCTCGGAAAGCCTCCTCTCCCCCTATTACTTTGATCTTCTCACGCTCCTGTTCGGCGGGGTGGCCTTTGTGGGGCTGGTCCTTTTGTACTCCGGCGCCTCTTATACTTCTGGATGGGGCAACTATGTGCTGCTGGGGATCTTTCTCATGCTGGAGTCGGTCTGGGGAATGATCTGGCTGCGGGAGCTGGCGCTTCGCATGAAGCTGCATATCCTCTTTCAGCGCACGCTGGCGGCGGGGCTGCTCAGAGGGCTTAAGGCGGCGATCCTGGGACTTCCCCTGGTGATCCCTGTGATGGCCGTCTTTGCGGGGATCTCGCTGGTGGAGCTGGCGGGCATCTTCCTGGTGGGGAACGGTGAGGTACTGCTCCTCTGGTTTCTGGAAAAGCTGCTCCTCTTTTTCCCCATCCTCTATGGCGCCCTGATGTGCAGACGCCTTCAACAGGGAAGCGAAGCGCTGGCGGGAGGAAATCTGGAATACCAGGTGGACACCTCCGCCATGCTCCTCGGCTTTCGCAGACACGGGGAGAACCTGAACCATATCGCCCAGGGCATGGCCGCGGCGGTGGAGCAGCGCATGAAGAGCGAGCATCTAAAGACGGAGCTGATCACCAATGTGTCCCACGACCTAAAGACGCCGCTCACCTCCATTATCAACTACGCCGATTTGATCGGGAACCTGGTGACGGGGATCCATTCCCCCGGCAGACTGCCCGGGGAGGAATTTTCCAAAATCGGGGGGGTGGTTTCGGAAATGCCTGAACGGCTAAAGGGGGAAAACGGGGAGAAAACCCTCCAAACGGACGCAGAGACCGCGGCGGAAGAGGCGGCCTGTGCCCGGGAAGGAGCGGACGCGGAGACAGCGGCGAAAGAGGCGGTCTGCGCCTGGAAAGGGGCGAGTACGGAAACAGCGGCGAAAGAGGCGGCCTACGCCCGGGAAGGGGCGGACGCGGAGACCATAGTTTCGGAGGGCGACCGGCAGAAGCTTGCGGAGTACGCGGAGGCGCTCCTGCGCCAGTCCAGGCGCCTGAAAAAGCTGCTGGACGATCTGGTGGAGGCCTCCAAGGCCACCACCGGCAACCTGGAGGTCCATCTTCAGCCCTGTGAGATGGGCGTGCTTCTGACCCAGGCGGTGGGGGAATACGAGGCCCGCTTTGCGGAGAAGGGTCTGGAGCTTCTCGTCCGACAGCCGGAGAACGCGGTCACAGTGATGGCGGACGGCAGACATATCTGGAGAGTGTTCGATAACCTGCTCAACAATATCTGCAAGTACGCGCAGGAGAACAGCCGCGTGTACCTGACGGTGGAGGAGCAGCAGGGGGAGGCGTCGGTCATTTTCCGCAACATATCCAAATATCCGCTGGATCTGATGGGGGAGGAGCTGAAGGAGCGCTTTGTCCGCGGCGACAAGTCCCGCCACATGGAGGGGAACGGACTCGGGCTGTCCATCGCGGAGAGCCTGATGGAGCTGCAGGGCGGGAGTCTGGAGCTGGTGACGGACGGCGATCTGTTCAAGGTGACGGTGCGGCTCTCCACCGTCCCGGGGAAGGATCGGACGTGACCCGCGGGCACAATTTTTCACAGAAATTTGTTGTTTTCTCTTGACAAATAGCCCGCCGCGATTTATCCTAATATCCGAAAGTAAATTTTATCCTGGAAACCTGTGAGAAAGAGAAGTAGGCGAAAGGCAAGTATCCCAGAGAGCCGCGGGCGGTGGAAAGCGGTATAGGAGCGTTCGCTGAATGGACTTTTGAGGCCGGGCCGAAAAGCGATGAGTAGGCTGCGGCGGGAGTCGGGCCCGTTATCAAGCCGATGGATATGTTCGTATCCAGAATGAGTGGACCGAGAGTCAATTTGAGTGGTACCGCGATGATAACCGAGAGATTATTGCCGCCTCAAATGCGCAGAAAGCGCGTTTGAGGCGGTTTTTAGTCCTGCGGGGAGGGCTTCTGGCAGAACAGGCATACCGGGAAAGGCCCATTGGGCGGAAAGGGAGAATATTATGAAAAAGAAACTTATGGCGGCTTTGTTGACAGCGGCTATGGCAGTTTCCATGCTGGCCGGCTGCGGAAACAGCGGGAGTGGGGACGCTTCCCAGACGGCAAACGATACGGTGGCCGGGACGGAGACAGCCTCCGCGGCGGGCACGGAGACGGGTTCCGGAGCGGGGAATGCGGCGGAGGGAAGCTATACCGTCGGGATTTCCCAGTTCGCGGTGCACGGTTCTCTGGACAACTGCAGAGAGGGCTTCCTGGCCGGACTGGCGGAGGAAGGAATTGTGGAGGGTGAAAACCTGACCGTAGATTATGTGAACGCACAGGCAGACACGGGGACGGCGGCTCTGACGGCCGACAATTTCGTGGCCAAGGGCGTGGACCTGATCTGCGCCATCGCTACCCCTACCGCGATGGCAGCGTATAATTCCACCATGGACACGGATATTCCCGTGATCTACACGGCGGTCTCCGATCCGGTGGAGGCGGGGCTGGCCAATGAGGACGGAAGCCCTGTGGGCAACATTACCGGCACATCCGACGCGCTGGCGGTGGACGCACAGCTTCAGATGATCCGCGAGGTGCTTCCGGATGCCAAGAAGATCGGTATCATCTACACCACCAGCGAGGCAAATTCCATCAGCACGGTGGCGGAGTATGAGGCGCTGGCGCCGGACTATGGGTTTGAGATCGTCTCCACCGGTGTGACCGCCATGTCCGAGGTTCCTCTGGCTGCGGCCGATATGGTCAGCAAGGTGGACTGCATCAGCAATATGACGGACAACACCGTCGTGAGCGCTCTGCAGAGCGTCCTGGAGGAGGCCAACAATGCCGGGATCCCGGTGTTTGGCTCCGAGGTGGAGCAGGTGAAGGCCGGATGCGTGGCATCCATGGGCCTGGAGTACTATGAGCTCGGCATCCAGACCGGAAGAATGGCGGCGAAGGTGCTCAAGGGAGAGGCCAAGGCGTCCGAGATGAACTATGAGGTCATCACCGAGCCCAGCCTGTATGTGAATTTCGCGGCAGCGGAGAAGATCAACCTGGAGCTTCCCGAAAACTATGCGGAGGACGCTTATCAGACGTTTGATGAGATCATTGTGGAATAACGGCTCTCTGACGCCAAGGAAAAAGTGTGGGAGGAAGTTCGATGGCGCTGATCTTGAGTGTGCTGGAGCAGGGAATGATCTACGGCATCCTGGCTCTGGGCGTCTATATCACCTATAAAATATTGGACTTTCCGGATCTGACGGTGGACGGCAGCTTTCCCTTCGGGGCTGCCATCACCGTGCGGATGATCAGTATCCTGGGGCTGCCGGCCGCGCTGACGCTCCCTGCGTCCTTTTTGGGAGGCGCGCTGGTGGGGATCTGCACGGGACTGATCCATGTGAAGCTGAAGGTCCGGGATCTCTTATCCGGCATCGTTATGATGACCGGATTGTACACGATCAATCTGTGGATGGCGGGAGCGGGCTATGTGGCGATCTTCAACAAGGAGAATATCTTCAACAATCCGGTGGTGAACCGCATCTTCCCGGCCGCTCTGTCGGAGTTTAAGGTGGTCCTTATCATCTTTGTGATCACCATGGCGGCAAAATTCCTTCTGGACTGGTACATGAGCACCAAGTCGGGCTTTCTGCTCCGGGCGGTGGGCGACAACGACACGATTGTGACCAGCCTGGGAGTGGACAAGGGGCTGGTGAAGATCGTGGGGCTTTCCATCGCCAACGGCCTGGTATCCTTAAGCGGCTGCATTTACGCGCAGCAGCAGAGGAGCTTTGAGATCTCCATCGGCACCGGGGCGGTGGTCATCGGCCTGG
>CANPWJ010000112.1 GCA_947584035.1 uncultured Acetatifactor sp.
CAGTTTCTCTTTTGTATAAGCTGCTCTTTTTTCTTTCTGCCCTGAATCTGATACTTTCCTTAAGAATTATACCACAATCCTGCTTTTTTTTCATCCCTTCCCGGCTCTTTTCTACTCCTCCACATACTCCCTATAGTCCGCTTCGCTGGCAAATAATATGTAGCTTCCATCCACCAGCCCCATGTAACCGTTTGCCGTCGTGTAGCCCTTCATAACGATACCTCCTTATTGAAACGAATTTTGTTCTCTTCAACAAGAAGGTACCATACAACAAGTCCGTTAAACCTCTCTCAAAAGGCAGTTCATCTCCTCCAGGAGCGCTTCCGTGCGGTTCAGAAGCAATTCCGCGTCGGTTTCCACCAGCCCGGTCTTTCGGTACCGGTAGGTGAAAAACGGAGTCCCATAAGCGGTAAAGCTCAATTCTTTGTCATGCCGCTTTACCAGCTCGGGGATGGAGGTCGGATCAATCTCCGCATCCGGCCGAAAGGTAAAGAGGATCCTCTCGTTCTTCCCCTTGATCTCCGTCAGGTCCAGACGATGGGCCGCCACGCGGATCAGGGCGATGCGCAGCAGATTATCCACCGACTTGGGGATCTCGCCAAACCGGTCCAGGAGCTCATCCCGCATGTCGTCCCGCTCCCTGCCGTTCTCGATCCCGGCGATCCGCTTATAGATATCCAGCTTCTGCATCTCATTGACAATGTAGGACGGAGGAATAAAGGCGTCCACATCCAGGTCGATCACCGTTGCGAAATCCGTGTCCGCAGGAACACCCTTCAGTTTTTGCACCGCCTCGTTCAAAAGCTTGCAGTACATGTCGTAGCCCACGGCCTCCATGTGCCCATGCTGCCGGACGCCCAGAAGGTTTCCGGCGCCCCGGATCTCCAGATCCCGCATGGCGATCTTAAAGCCGCTCCCCAGGTCGGTAAACTCCCGGATGGCCTCCAGCCGTTTTTCCGCCACCTCCCGCAGCACCTTATCCCGCCGGTACATCAGAAAGGCATAGGCCGTCCGGTTGGAGCGTCCCACGCGGCCGCGCAGCTGGTAAAGCTGAGAAAGCCCCATATTGTCGGAGTCATGTATGATCATGGTGTTCACATTGGGAATATCCAGCCCCGTCTCAATGATCGTCGTGGACACTAACACGTCGATCTCCCCGGCGACAAAATCATACATGATCTGCTCCAGTTCGCTCTCCTTCATCTGCCCGTGGGCATACGCCACCGCAGCCTCCGGCACCAGCGCCGCGATCTGCGCCGCGACTTCCCCGATGCTGCTGACCCGGTTATATACATAGTACACCTGTCCCCCTCGGGCCAGCTCCCGGACGATGGCCTCCCGCACCAGCTCCTCATTGTATTCGCACACAAACGTCTGGATCGGCAGACGGTCGTTGGGTGCCTCCTCCAGCACGCTCATATCCCGGATCCCCACCAGGCTCATATGCAGCGTCCTGGGGATGGGGGTGGCCGTCAGGGTCAGCACATCCACGTTTTCCTTCAGCTTCTTGATCTTTTCCTTGTGCGCCACTCCAAAGCGCTGCTCCTCGTCAATGATCAAAAGTCCCAGATCCTTAAATTCCACATCCTTGGACAGCACCCGATGCGTGCCGATCACAATATCCACCAGACCTTTTTTCAGCTCCGCCGCCGTCTTTTTCAGCTCCGCCGGCGTGCGGAAACGGCTCATCAGATCTACCCGCACCGGGAAGTCCTTCATCCGCTGCACAAAAGTCGCATAATGCTGCTGCGCTAGGATGGTGGTGGGCACCAGATACGCCACCTGCTTTCCCTCCTGTACCGCCTTGAACGCCGCCCGGAGCGCGATCTCCGTCTTGCCGTAGCCCACGTCCCCGCAGATCAGCCGGTCCATGATCCGGTTGCTCTCCATATCGGCCTTGGTGTCCGCGATGGCATTCAGCTGATCCTCCGTCTCCTCATAGGGAAACATCTCCTCAAATTCCTTCTGCCATATGGTATCCTTCCCATAGGAATACCCTGCGCTCTGCTGCCGGAGGGCGTACAGCTCCACCAGATCTTTGGCGACCTCGCTGACCGCTCCCTTCACCCTGGTCTTGGTCCGCTCCCACTCCTTGCTTCCCAGTTTATTTAACCGCGGCTTTTTCTCAGCGTCCGCAGAGGCATATTTCTGGATCACATCCAGCCCGGTGGCCAGCACATAGAGATTCCCGCCGTCCCGGTACTCGATCTTGATATAATCCTTGACGACCTTCTCTACCTCCACCTTCTCAATGCCCCGATAGATTCCCAGGCCGTGCGTCTCGTGCACCACATAGTCCCCCACCTGCAGATCGTCAAAATTGCGGATCTTCTGCCCCTGATAGTTCTTTTTCTTCCGCTTTTTCCGGGCCGTCCCAAAGATATCCGTCTCCGCCAGCACCACAAACTTGAGCAGCGGATACTCAAAGCCCTTCCCCACATGGCCATAGCAGGTGAGAACCTCTCCCGGCAGCACCTCCCGAAAAGGATCCTCCGTATAGACCG
Source organism: uncultured Acetatifactor sp. (assembly GCA_947584035.1). GTDB lineage: Bacteria > Bacillota > Clostridia > Lachnospirales > Lachnospiraceae > Acetatifactor. The sequence continues at coordinate 2,505 of CANPWJ010000112.1, forward strand.
CCGTAATCTCCTGCTCTCGGAGGTCCTCCGCCAGGCGTTTGGCCCGGGTGCGGGATCCCGACAGAAGGAGCACCCGGTACCCCCTTTTGCGATACTGCTTCAGATCCTTTACCAACGCCTCAAAGCTGTTGTTGTAGGGTGCCACATTTCTGGCATTGATGTCATATTTTTTAAGAGGCTTGAACCATGGGCTTTTCACATCCAGAGTGGCCAGCGTGACCACTCTGCCGCCAGGCAGCCTGGCCGCCACCTGCTCGCCGCTGTACAAAATATCCGTCTGCCCCGGCAGCAGATAGCCCTTGCTCAAACGATGCTCCATGCTCTCCCGAAATTCCAGCTCCACCGCTTCCGCCTGTTCCCGGACGCGAAGAGGCTCCTCCACAAAGAAGGCCAGGGACTCCTCCTCGCCCCCGGAAGCCGCAAGCCCCTGCAAAAGCTCCGGCAGAGTCACCGTGTCCTCAAAAAAATACCGGATGTAACTCTCCAGATTCACCTTGCTCTTAAATTCCGAGAGCTGCTCCTTCAGCTCCTTCACCTGTGCGGCGATCCGGTGCGCCTCCTCCGGCTTGTGCTCCTCCCGGAAGCGCTTCTCCTGTTCCCCTGCCTCCGCGGCCAGCTTTTTCAGCCCCGCGCGGATCCTTTCCTCCGACAGCACAAACTCCGAAGCCGGGTAAAGGCTGATGCTCTCCAGGTTCTCGATGGAGCGCTGGCTCAAAATATCGAAGCTCCGGATGGATTCGATCTCATCCCCCCACAGCTCGATGCGGTAAGGATTCTCCTCCGTCAGGTCAAACACATCCACAATGCCGCCCCGCACGGAAAACTGTCCCGGGCTCTCCACCTGATAGGTCCTCTCATAGCCCATGTCTACCAGCCGGGCGGAAAGCTTCCCCTCCTCCAGGCTCCCCGCCCGGTGCAGGGATATGACATCTGTGTCACTATTCCACCGCACCTGCGGCGTCATCAGCGCGGCATAGGTGGTGACGATGGTCACCGGCTTCCCCTCCATCAGCCGCCGCAGCGTACAGATCCGCTCCCTGGTCAGCTGATTGCCGTGGATGTCCGCCTGAAAAAAGATCAGATCCTTGGCGGGGTAGAGCAGGACATTCCGGTCGTAAAAACGATATTCCTCCTGGATTTCCTTGGCCCGCAGATCGTTGTGGGTGACGATGCACTTGTATTTCAGCCCTTCGCTCAGCCCATAGATCATGTGCAGCTTCTGGGAGTCCACACAGCCCGTCAGCGCGATAGGGCCTTCCTTTTTGCGAAGGCTTTCCTTCATTTGTTGATATTCTGCCAGCTCCCGCAGGGGAGCAAGTAATGCCTGCATGGCGCACCTCCTGCCTTTTGGTGTCACCGCTCCACTTTGCGGTTGTAGAGATTCATGGCCGCGTCGGCGCCCCGGGAGAGGATCGTCCGCACAGCCGCCAGCGCGAGATCCTTCGCCTCCTCCATGGCCCCGCGTTCCCCGCTGGAAAAGTGCCCCAGCACATAATCTGCCAGATCGTACCCCTCCGGCTTTTCTCCCACACCGATCCGGATACGGGTAAAGCCGTCATGTCCCAGGTGTGCGATAATATTTTTTAAACCGTTGTGCCCTCCGGCGCTGCCCTTCCTGCGGATCCGGATCTGTCCCACGTCCAGGCTGATATCATCCGAGATGACGATCAGCTCCCGCTCCGCATCCACCTTGTAATAATCCACCAGCTCCCGCACGCTCTCTCCGCTCAGGTTCATAAACGTCTGCGGTTTCGCCAGCATACACTTCTCACCGGCCACACAGCCCTTTCCGATCAGCGCCCTGTGCTTTTTCTCCGCCACGCGTATGCCTTCCTGCTCCGCGATCCGGTCGATCACGGCAAAACCGATGTTATGCCTGGTGTTTTCGTACTGCCCGCCCGGATTCCCCAGACCCACGATCATGTACATCCTTTTCCCTCACTTTACTTCCAGTCCCAGTGTATCTTTTATATTGTCTCACCTTTCCCGGCAAAAAACAAGGCCAAAAGCGTCTGCCAAACCGCTGCCGCCAAAAAAAGGGCCGCAGCCCGGGGAGATCGCCTCTCTGCCGGTGCCGCAGCCCTTTCACGCCGTTTTCCTTGTCTATTCCGCCAGGGCGGGTTCCAAAAGTGCCTCTTCATAGCGCGCCAGAACGATCCTCTGGATCGTCTCGCGCGTATTGGAATTGATGGGATGCGCGATGTCCCGGTATTCACCGTCCGTCGCTTTCTTGCTGGGCATCGCAATAAATAATCCCTTCTCCCCCTCGATCACCTTGATGTCATGCACTACAAATTCATCGTCCAGTGTAATGGACACGATCGCCTTCATCTTTCCCTCCTTGGTTATTTTGCGAACGCGAACATCTGTAATCTGCATATTCATGCCCCCTTAGTTTTTATTCTTTAGATCCTGTCTCTTTTGTTTCGTTCCACTACAATGCGGATCTCCTCCCCTCCGAGGAACTCCGAATCCGCCCGCACGGTGCTGCGGCTTTCCACAATACAATTTTCGATCCGGGCATTGTCTCCTATATACACGTCATTTAAGAGGATGGAATTCCGGATAATGCAGCCGTTTCCGACATAGCTCTTTTTGAAGAGCACCGAATTTTCCACCGTTCCGTTGACGATACATCCGCCGGACACCAGGCTGTTCGTGACACGGGCCCCCTCGTTGTATTTCGCGGGCGGCAGGTCGTCCACCCTGGAGTAGATCTCCGGATATTGATGGAAAAAGTAGCTGCGCACGTCCGGCTTCAGGAAATCCATATTGGCTCCGTAATAGTCCTCCACCGAAGCGATATTCCTCCAGTAATCCCGGATCTTGTAGCCGTACACTCTCTTGACATCCTTGTACCGGATCAGAATATCCCGCACAAAATCGTATCGGTCCTCCTCCACGCACCGCTCGATCAGCTCGATCAGCTGGCGGCGGCGCACCACGTAGATGCCGCAGGAAATAGTGCGGGTCTTTGCCTCCACAGGTTTTTCTTCAAACTCCTCGATCCGGCCCTCCTCATTCATCCGGACCGTGCCAAAGCGCTCTATACGGACCTCCGGCTCCATGTCACGGCACACCACCGTGATATCCGCCTTTTTCTCAATGTGATATTCTAACAGCCGGTCAAAGTCCATCTTATAGATGCAGTCGCCGGAGGAGATGATCACATAGGGCTCATGGCTGTCCCGGAGGAAACCAAGATTCTGATAGATGGCGTCCGCCGTTCCTCTGTACCAGTTGCCGCTGCCCTCTGTGACGGACGGCGCAAACACGTACAGTCCCCCCTGCTTCCGTCCAAAATCCCACCATTTGGAGGAATTCAGATGTTCGTTCAGGCTCCTCGCATGATACTGCGTGAATACCGCCACCTTCTGAATACGGGAATTGGCCATGCTGCTCAAGGTAAAATCGATGCTGCGGTAGCTCCCGCCGATGGGCATGGCACAGATCGCTCTGCTCTGAGACAGCTCCCGCATCCGCTGATTGCTGCCGCCGGCCAAGATCATTCCGATTGCCTTCATTTCCCCTCACCTGCCTTCACCAGCGATCCGCCGCTCTCAAGGCGGGAGTCGTCATAATCCCCGGGCACAGTCACGCCAGAGATCACCGTGTTCTTACCCACGGTCACGCCGTCCGGAATCACACTCTTCTCGCCGACCGTGACAATGCCGTGATCGTAAATATGCGGTGCGGTACGGTTCTGCGCCTCCTCCCCGACACCCAGTCTGACACGGTCCCCTATCCGGACACCCTCCGCCACGATCGCTTTATTCAGTTCACAGTCCCTTCCGATCCCGGTTCGGTTCATCACAATGGAGTCCCGCACCACCGTGCCTTCTCCGATCGTCACCCCGCACCCGATCACGGAATCATACACTTCTCCATAGATCTCGGAGCCCTCTCCGATAATGCTGCGCTCCGCCCTGCCGGTATCCGCGAGATACTGGGGCGGCAGAAACTCGCTCTTCGTATAGACCTTCCAATATTCTTCATACAGATTAAACTCGGGCACCAGGCTGATCAGCTCCCTGTTGGCCTCCCAGTAGGCGTTCAGCGTCTCCACATCCCGCCAATACCCGTTAAATTCATATACATAAAGCGGTGCTCCCCGCTCCTGGCAGTAAGGAATGACATGCCGCCCAAAATCCAGCTCCGGGCGGTCCGCCAGCTCCGCCAGCGTCTCCCGCAACACCTGCCAGCTAAAGAGGTAGATACCCATGCTGGCCAGATTGCTCTTTGGCCGGACCGGCTTCTCCGCCAGGTCCACAACGCGCCGGTTCTCATCGGCAGTCACAATGTCGAAGCGCCCGGCTTCCTCCACGGGAACCGGCATGGCCGCGATCGTCACCTCCGCGCCGTTCGCCTTATGAAAGTCCAGCATGGCCCCGTAATCCATCTTGCAGACATGATCTCCGGGCAAAATCAGTACATAGTCCGGATGGCAGCTTTCCATATATTCCAGGTTCTGCCAGACCGCATGGGCCGTCCCGGTACACCGGACGCCGTCCGCGCTCTTCTCATAAGGCGGCAGCACGGTGACGCCGCCAACATTCCGGTCCAGATCCCAGGGAATACCGATCCCGATATGGGCGTTAAGCCTCAGCGGCTGATACTGCGTCAAAACCCCTACGGTATCCACGCCGGAATGGATGCAGTTGGAGAGCGCAAAGTCGATAATACGGTATTTCCCTCCGAAAGCCACGGCAGATTTCGCCATCCTGGATGTCAGAACGCCCAGACGGCTTCCCTGCTCTCCGGCCAGCAGCATGGCAATCATTTCCTTTTTCATTCTGTCTTCTCCTCAAGCAAGCCTTCTACCTGCCATGGGTAACTTTTCAGTAGTATCTATTTTAGCATACTACTTGTGGAAAGGGAATATTTTTTGCCAAAAAATTTCTAATATTTTCTCTTTTTATATGTATATTTAATATAAAAGTTTCTTTTTGAGTATACATTTTATAAAATGTTGACAAAATAATCCTCTTTTTAACCATTGTTTTATTGTGTTTTTTCCTATTGTGAGTTAGTGTAAAATTATAGTTGGCAAAATAAAAGGAAGAGGCCGAAACCTCTTCCCAATCACACAGTTTTTCTTTAG
>CANPWJ010000113.1 GCA_947584035.1 uncultured Acetatifactor sp.
TCCATCAGCACCATCCCGGGGATGCCCGTGCGCTCTATTGTGTTTTGATCATACCGCTTCATCTCGGCGGCGCTCACCAAATACTTCATCGCTCACAGACGGTTCTCACCGTCCGCCTCCCGGTTCGCATGTTTCGCGGCCTCATCCGCCGCCTGCATCTTCAAAAGATCCTCCAGCACCCGGTCGCCCGGGGAGGGCTCCTTCTCCCTTCCCGTCCTGCGGGAGGCTCCCTCCGGCTGCCGGTCGCCCTTCGTCTGCGGCGTTCCCGCAGGGCGCGGCGCCTCCGGCTGGAACTGCACGTCAAACAGATCGACCACATCCGAACCAAAAATATCGTGCATGTAGGAGTAGATCTCCCGATTGCGCTGCTCCATCTCCTGTTTCCGGATCAGCCGTTTTTTCAGCTCGATGCGCACCCCGGTGACCCAGTCGGAGATTTCCCGGATCTCCTCTGTGTTTTCCTGCATGGCGTCGTAACAGTACTCCATGGTCATGGTCATCAGGCGGATGTTGATCCGGTCGATCTCCCGCGGGATCTCAATGAGCTCGTCCTGATAGGCCGCCAGCTTGGCGCTGCACTCCTCCACCAGCCGCCTGTGCTCCGCCAGCTTTTTCTCCAGCTTCCGGTCCCCCGTCTGGTCGGCCTCGTCGGCCATCTCCACAATCTCATTCATCAGCTTCTTTTTCAGCTTCCGGATGTCCTTCGTCTCCGTGTTCAGCTTCCCCTGCCGCTTCAGCAGGGTATTGAGCTGCTCCTCCAGACTCTTGACCGAGCTTCTCCCCAGCTCGTCCAGCAGACGGTACCACTTGCTGTCCAGTGTCAGGACCGGGATCTGCTTCCCCTGAAGCGCCCGTTCAAACACTTCCTCTTTCTGCCTGCTTCCCTTCGTTTCCTTTCGCCCCATACTACCGATCGTTCTCCTTCATATAGCGGTTGATATTGTAGGACAGCTTCATCAGGCTGTCGGACAGGTGCACGTTCTCCACCTGGACCCCCTCCGGCACATTCAGATCCACGTGCGCAAAATTCCAGATCGCGCGGATGCCGGTCCGAACCAGCCGCTCCACGATCTCCTCCGCGCTGGCCTTGGGAACGGTGAGCGCCGCGATCTCGATATCGTTGTCCCGCACAAACGCTTCCAGCTCCCGGATATCCCGGATCTTCACACCGCGGACCTCCCGGCCCACCAGGCGCTCGTCGCAGTCAAAGATCCCCTTAAAAAGAAAGCCCCGGCTCTCAAAATTCAGATAATTTCCCAGCGCTCTCCCCAGATTGCCCGCGCCGATGATCACAAAATTGTGGTTGCGGTCCAGTCCCAGGATCTTCCCGATCTCATTGTACAGATATTCTACGTTGTAGCCGTATCCCTGCTGGCCGAAGCCGCCGAAATTATTAAAATCCTGTCGGATCTGGGAGGCGGTCACCTTCATGCGCCCGCTCAGCTCCTGGGAAGAGATCCGCTCCACCCCGTCGTCCCGCAGCTCGCCCAGATAGCGGAAATATCTCGGAAGCCGCCCGATCACGGCCTGGGATATCTCCTTCTCCTCTTTTTCTTCTCTTTCCTCCAATGGTCTTACCTGCCTAACTTTCTGAAATAATCATTTTTATTATATCATATGTTAAAAACTTGTCAATGAATTGACAGGACAAATTGGAAAGGGTAAAATGGATGAAATAGAAAGGAATCACCATGATACTCTCCTGTCACGATCTCTGCAAATCGTTCGGCGAAACCGCCGTCCTGAAACACGTAAGCTTCCACCTGGAGGACCAGGAAAAGGCCGCCGTAGTCGGCATCAACGGCGCGGGCAAGACCACGCTTCTAAAGATCCTAGTGGGAAAAATGTCCGCGGACGAGGGGACGGTCACCCTGGCCAGCGACAGGACCTTTGGGTACCTGGCGCAGGACAGCGCCGTGGACACCGCCAACACGCTCTACGAGGAACTGCTCTCCGCCAAGCAGCCGCTCATCGATCTGGAACAGCGGATGCGCGACTGCGAAGAGCAGATGAAATTTCAAAAGGGCTCCCAGCTGGAGGAGCTGATGCGGCAGTACGCCTCCCTGACCCACGCCTTTGAGATGGGGGACGGCTACTCCTACCGAAGCGAGGTCACGGGCGTTTTAAAGGGCCTGGGATTTGAGGAGGCGGATTTCAGCCAGCCCATCTCCACGCTCTCCGGCGGCCAAAAGACCCGAGTCGCGCTGGGAAAGCTCCTGTTGGAGAAGCCGGACCTGATCCTGCTGGACGAGCCCACCAACCACCTGGACATGAACTCCGTGAGCTGGTTGGAGACGTACCTGCTCAACTACAAGGGCGCCGTCCTGATCGTCTCCCACGACCGTTTCTTCCTGGACCGCATCGCCACCAAAATCATCGAGATCGACCAGTCCAGGGCTGCCGTGTTCCAGGGGAACTATTCCGCCTACGCGGCGAAAAAAGAGCAGCTGCGGGCCGCCGCCTGGAGCGCCTACCTGAACCAGCAGCGCGAGATCCGGCATCAGGAGGAGGTCATAAGCAAGCTGAAATCCTTCAACCGGGAGAAATCCGTCAAGCGCGCGGAGAGCCGGGAAAAGATGCTGGAAAAGACGGAGCTTCTGGAGCGTCCCACCGAGGCCAAAAGCGAGATGAAGCTGAAGCTGACCCCCTATCTTACGAGCGGAAACGATGTGCTGACGGTGGAGGGGCTCTCCAAATCCTTCGACGGCCTGTCCCTCTTTCAGGATGTGAGCTTCGCGCTCAAGCGCGGGGAGCATGTGGCGGTCATCGGGGACAACGGCACCGGAAAGACCACCCTGCTAAAGATCCTGAACGGCCTCCTCGCCCCCGACGAAGGCTCCTTCCGGCTGGGCTCCAACGTGGAGATCGGCTACTACGACCAGGAGCACCACGTGCTCCACAGTGAAAAAACACTGTTCGACGAGATCTCCGACGACTATCCCTATCTCACCAACACGCAGATCCGCAACACGCTGGCCGCGTTCCTCTTCACCGGCGAGGAGGTGTTCAAGCGGATCGGGGATCTGAGCGGCGGGGAGCGGGGCCGCGTCTCTCTGGCCAAGCTCATGCTGGGAAACGCCAACTTCCTGATCCTGGACGAGCCCACCAACCATCTGGATATCCTGTCCAAGGAGATCCTGGAGGACGCCCTGAACCACTACGAGGGCACGGTGCTCTACGTGTCCCACGACCGCTACTTTATCAACCGGACCGCCCACCGGATCCTGGAGCTGACCGCCCACCGTTTTGTCAACTACCTCGGCAATTACGACTACTATCTGGAAAAGCGCAGCGGGCAGACGGCCGCCTTGAGCGAACCTGCGGCGGATGCTGCCCCCTCCCGGACGCAGGGCCCCGGCTCCGCCTCCGCCGAGGGCAGACTGGACTGGAAGGCCCAGAAGGAGGAACAGGCCCGGATCCGGAAGCGGGAAAACGATCGGATACGATGCGAAGAAAAAATCGCCTCTCTGGAAGAACGTCAGAAGGCGATTGAAACCGAAATGTCCGACCCGACGATCGGCACCCAGGCGGCCAGACTGGAGGAGCTTTCCAGAGAGCTGGAGTCCCTGGGGGCCCAGCTGGAAACGCTCTATGAACAGTGGGAATCTTATTTAGAATGAAGAAACCGAACCAAAAAGGGGAGTCTGCACCGATGACAGACTCCCCGCCAGATAGCGTCACATCAGGCTGTCCAGGGTCTCCCGGATGGCCTTTATAAAATCCAGACTGTTCAGGATCACCGGATCCTTACAGGTAGAGATCAGAGACAGGCTCTTCGTCATCTTTCCGCTCTCCACCGTCTGGATGCAGGCTCTTTCCAGCCGGTCCGCAAAGTCCTGCAGCTCCTGGATCCCGTCCAGCTCACCGCGCTTTCGCAGGGCTCCCGTCCAGGCAAAGATCGTCGCGATGGAGTTGGTGGAGGTCTCCTCCCCCTTTAAATGCTTGTAATAATGGCGCTGCACGGTGCCGTGCGCCGCCTCATACTCGTAGGCCCCGCTGGGGGAAACGAGCACGGAGGTCATCATGGACAGGTCGCCGTAGGCGGTGGCCACCATATCCGACATCACATCGCCGTCATCATTCTTGCAGGCCCAGATAAAACCGCCCTCGGAACGGATCACCCTGGCGACCGCGTCATCGATCAGCGTATAGAAGTATTCGATTCCCAGCTCCTCAAACTTCGCCTTATACTCCGCGTCATAGATCTCCTGGAAGATATCCTTGAAGGTATGGTCGTATTTCTTGGAGATGGTATCCTTGGTGGCAAACCACAGATCCTGCCTGGTATCTACGGCATAGCCGAAACATGCCCGCGCAAAGCTGGAGATGGACTTCTCCGTATTGTGGATCCCCTGCAGGATGCCGGCTCCGTCAAACTGATGGATCAGCTCCCGCGTCTCCGTGCCGTCCTCGGCGGTAAAGACCAGCTCCGCCTTCCCGGGGCCGGGAACCTTGATCTCCGTATTCTTGTAGACATCGCCGTACGCGTGGCGGGCGATGGTGATCGGTTTGGTCCAGTTGCTCACATAGGGAACGATCCCGCGGACCAAGATCGGCGCCCGGAACACCGTGCCGTCCAGGATGGCACGGATCGTCCCGTTCGGGCTCTTCCACATCTCCTTCAGGTGATACTCGGTCATTCTGGCCGCGTTGGGAGTGATGGTGGCACACTTTACCGCCACCCCATATTTCAGCGTGGCGTTGGCGGAATCCACCGTCACCTGATCGTCCGTCTCGTTGCGGTGCTCCAGGCCCAGATCATAATATTCCGTCTTTAGATCGATATAGGGAAGCAGGAGCTCCTCCTTGATCATCTGCCAGAGGATCCTGGTCATCTCATCTCCATCCATCTCCACCAGGGGAGTCGTCATCCGAATCTTGTCCATACTGTCAACCTCTTCTTTCTTATTTTTCGCTCCGGCGTTCCTTCCGCTCATACGCCTCATGCAGCCCGCTCTTCACCATGTTGTCGTAGGCGTTGATCATGTGCTGATGGGCCAGCTGCTCCGCCAGATCGGCGTCCCCCGCCTTGATGGCCTCCATGATCTTCTCATGCTCCTCGTTGGATTTCGGCCCCCGGTTCACATTCGACAGGGTCTTTTTGCGCACCCGGAGCACATACTGATGAAAATCCTTCAGCTGGTGCTCCAGCATCTTGCTGTCGCACGCCTCATAGAGAATATCGTGGAAACGGTTGTCCAGCTCGGCCAGCTGCTCCAGGTGCCCCTTCCCGGCATGGAACTTCGCCAGGTAGACATTCTCCTCCATCTCCTCCATCTGTTCCTCGGTGATGTGCTGCGTGGCCCAGCGGGCACAGAGCCCCTCCAAGAGCGAACGGATCATGTAGATATCCTTCACATCCTTCTCCGTAATGCCGGTCACATAAGCGCCCTTGTTGGGAATGATCTGGATCAGTCCCTCCAGCTCCAGCTGCCGGAAGGCCTCCCGCACCGGCGTGCGGCTGACGCCCATCTCCTCGCCGATGGCGACCTCCTTCAGCTCCTCATGCTCCTCATATTTCCCGCTCAGGATATCGTCCCGCAGCTTGTGAAACACGCGCCCCCGCAGAGAATACTTGTCCGTCGCTTCCTGCTTGTCGCTAAAATTTTTCAATCTTCCCACTCCCATCTCCCAGACTGGGCCACCCTTCTATACGGGCAGAACTTCCGTGCAGGTTCCATACAATCATACAGGCCCCTTGCAATTCCTGTATTATTGTATACAATCGTGTGGAAAGTGTCAATATCTTTTCTGTACTTTTTCTGCCAAGCCCCTCTACTCCAAAAGCCGCCGGACATTGAGCATCCCCCAGCCCTGCTTGTTCCACGCCTCCCCCAGATCCGCGGCGGAACCGAAGAGCCGCCGCCGGAACAGCTCCCGCCCGGCCTGTGGATATTTCTGAAAAAAAAGCGCCGCCGCGCCGGAGACCATGGGGGTGGACATGGAGGTCCCGCTCTTGCGCACATAGGCGTCCCGCACTCTGGAGCCGTTTTTTCGGAAAAAAGCGTTGCAGGACAGGATATCCGTTCCGGGCGCCACGATATCCGGCTTCCGAAGCGGCGCAAGCGCCCGCCCTCTCCCGGAATAGGTCTCGCAGCGCCCGGGATTGCCGCGGCAGAACTCCCCGTCATGGCAGCCCACCGTGATGACCTCCCGGCCCTCCCCCAAAAAGGAGAGGGTGCCTCCCTGGGGCCCCTTGTTTCCGGCGGCGCAGATCACAGTGATCCCGCTGGCACACAGGCGCTCCAGCAGCCGCTGCAGCGCCTCCTCCTTGGAGCGCTCATTCAGGGAACCGATGCCCACGGAGATATTCAGGATCCGGATCCGGTAGCGCTCCCGCTCCTCCAACACCCAGCGCAGTCCCTCCATCATATGCTCCGCCCGGCCGTCCCCTCGGTCGTTCAGCACCTTTCCCACCACCAGGTTCACCCCCGGCGCGATCCCCCGGCAGCGTCCCAGCGAGAGTCCTCCGCTCCCGCACAGGATCCCGCACACATGCGTGCCGTGCCCGCTGTCGTCATAACTGTATTCCCGGCGGTTCACAAAATCACGAAAGGCCGTAAGCCTTCCCGCCAGATCCGGGTGCGGAGCGATGCCGGTATCCAAAACAGCCACCGTGATCCCGCTCCCCGCACCCAGCCCCAGCCCGGCCGGGACCTCTATCTGCTTCCTCACTCGCTGCATACAAAATCGCCCTGACATTCTTTCTTTATCCTATGTCAGAGCGATTTCATTTGGCACTGTCAATTTAACGTCTGAACCGGAGAAAGCTTCCCAGGACAAGCCCCGTTCCGGCCACCAGGAGCAGTCCTCCCGCCAGCTGCAGAAGCAGCCGCAGTCCCGCTCCCGCCGCAAGAGTTTCCGCTCCCACCGCAGGGTTCCCGGGAGGCGCCGCCATGCTGTCCTCCAAAACGGTGGTCGTCTGGAGCAGGTTCCCCGGATCCAGCTCGGTCCCATCCCCGTAAAACCCGTAGAGGGACAGGAAATTCGTGGAAAACCGTACACAGTCCACCCCGTCCACCAAAAGCCTGGAGGCGGGCACGCTCTCCAGCTGACCGTTCCGATCCAGCCGGACGACCTCCACCCCCGTCCCCGCAAACCGCTCGGGCACCGGCAGGGTCACCGTCAGAAGCTGTCTGCCCGTTTTGCGGATGGGAATATCGCTGTTGTCCGTCAGGGACAGCTCATACAGCTGGATGGTCTCCGGCATGGTCTGCCGAAGATTTCTCTGAAACGCCGCTTCCATTTCGGCGCGCTTCTCATCCGTGGCCTCCCAAACGGAAAGCCTGTAAGAACGCGCCGCGCCCTCCAGCTCGGCAAAGGCCCCGTCCAGGCCCTCCACCCGGACTCCCGGCTGGCCGCTCTCCTCCCCGGGGCTGCGGTATTCCTCGTTGGAAAGCCGCTCCGCGGAAAGTTCATGCACCCGCTGGGGAGCGATCCCGGCGTACCCTACCCCGGCCGCCTCCGGAAATGCCCGCAGTCCGATCCGCTTCAGGGATGCCGGCAGCGCCACATGCTCCAGGGCGGTACCCGCGAAAGCCCGGTCCTTG
>CANPWJ010000114.1 GCA_947584035.1 uncultured Acetatifactor sp.
CGGTCTGAGTGGTCCTGGCTGTCTGATCCATGTGTTCTGCCTCCTTTACGCATCTATTATAAATGCCCGTCCGCCATAAGTAAAGTCCAACTGCGCAAAGCATAAGACTCCCAAACATTTCTATAGTAAAAAAAGAAAATATGTGTTATGATGGATACGGAACACGAAGGCGATCTGGAAAGGCAGGTTCTCTATGAAAATTGAGCGAGTGGATGACAAGACGGTCAAGTGCTTCCTTTCCAATGAGGAACTGGAAGAGTACGATATTGATTATAAAGATTTTGTGCTGCGCAGCGAGAAGGCAAAGGAGATCGTGAAGGAGATCATCGAGCAGGCGACGGAGGAGGTTGGCTACAAACCGCCGCAGTTCGCGTTTGACCTGCAGATTATGATGCTCCCGGATCAGGGGCTGGTGCTGACCTTCTCGGAGAAGGAACCCTTCGAGGGACGGGAAGGGGAGCAGATCGTAGAGTATCTGAAGCAGATGCGGAATGTGCTCATGCAGGCCCGGGAGAAGCTGGGAACGGCAGCCGGAAGCCTCGGGGGTGAAAAGGGAACCTCCTCCGATTCGGCGGCGCAGGACGGCAAGGCTCCCGGAGCAAGGCCGGATTACGCGATCTTTGCCTTTGAGGATCTGGGGAGCGTCATGGAGTACGCTTCGGCCATGCCGGCGAATCTGCGGGTGCAGAGCAGCCTTTACAAGTGGAAGGATCTCTTTTATCTGTACCTGAAGAAGGGCGGCGCGTCCTATGAGCGGTACAGCAGGGCCTGTGTCCAGGCGCTGGAGTTCGGGGAGCTTTACGCGGCGGACGAGGCGCATCTGCTGCTTTTAAAGGAGCACGGGGAGTGCCTGATTGCGGAAAAGGCGTTAAAGAAGCTTCGCCTGTCTTGACGGGCGACGGAATATACGGGGGTGCATATATGTGTCACGGCATATATGCGCCTTTTTTGTCCCCGGTGGAGGAATGACCAATGTATGAATGTCCGAATTGTGCAGCCAATCTGAAATTTGATATTGTCCGTCAGGTGCTGGCCTGTGAGCACTGTGGAGGGACGTGGGATCCCTACGCTATATCCAGGGAAAAGGATGCGGAGGAGACCCAAAACTATGAGGTCACCGTGTTCACCTGCCCGCAGTGCGGCGGGGAGCTTTTGAGTGAGGATACCACCGCGGCCACCTTCTGCAGCTATTGCGGGGCGTCCACGATCCTGGACAGCCGTGTGAGCAGAGAGCGCAGACCGGAACGGATCGTCCCCTTTACCCGGACGAAGGAGGATTGCCGGGAGGCATACAGGAAATTGCTGCGCCGTGCGGTCTTTGCCCCCGGGGAGCTGAAGGATCCGGCCCATATCGATCAATTCCGCGGTATCTATATGCCCTATTGGGTGTACGGCTTTACCAAGGAGGGAAAGGTCACCATTCCGGGGAGCAGGACGCACAGACAGGGCGATTATCGGATCACCCAGCACTATGATCTGGACTGTGAGCTGGAGGAGAGCTATCAGGGGATCGCCTATGACGCATCCTCCACGTTTTCCGACAGTCTGAGCATGGCCATCGCGCCGTTTGACCTGAAGGAGGGAAAACCGTTCACACCGTCCTTTCTGAGCGGCTTTTATGCGGATACCAACGATCTGCACAAGGGAGTGTACCGACAGGCGGCGCAGAAGGTTTTTCTGGAGGATGCCTGTGAGCGGGCCAAAAAGGCGCTGGGCCAGTCCCGCTATCATGTGGGGGAGGAGGGGAACCGCGCCGGGTTGGAGCGGGCCCTGAAGCCGGATCCGAAGGACGTGTCCAGGGAGCTGGCGATGCTGCCCGTGTGGTTTTTGTCCTACCAAAGGGGCGACCGGGTGGCATACGCGGTGGTCAACGGTCAGACGGGAAAGGCGGCCGCGGACCTCCCGGTGGATCCGCGGAAATATCTGGCGGGTTCCCTGCTTCTGGCGCTGCCGATCTTCCTTCTGCTCAACGGCTTCCTCACCGTCACGCCCGTCCGGAGCCTCGTCTATGCCATGCTCCTGGCGCTGGCCAGCCTGTGGGTCTCCCACAGGCAGCTGGCAAGGCTGGCGAAGCGGGAGAGCGGCGCGGACGATATCCAGTCAAGCGTATCGCGGAAACGGCCCGCCGCGGAAGGGGCCTCATTTCCGGGGATGCTTCTCCGCGTGATCGGGGTGTCGTGCGCTATGTTAATGTTTCTCGAGCTTATATCCGGCGATTTCCAGATTCGGGTTCTGTTTGCCTGGATCCGGGAAGCGGCGCCCCTGCTGCTTCTGTTTGTGGGGATCCGCTTCTTTTTCTCACGGCTGGCGGTTCGGAGAGGGAAGCCGGACAGACGGCGGAAGGCTCCGGCGGGGGAAACCCTCCGCGGGAGGCTTTCCGTCCTGTACAAGCCGATCCTGGCGCTTGTCCTGTCGCTTCTGATCCTGGCGGTCCACCCGGTGCGGGATGAATTTTACTATTTGGGATCTGCGGTGTGTATGGGGATGATCGGCTGGTCCTTTTTGGATATCCTGCGGCGGCATAACCTGTTGACGACCAGGAGGCTTCCGCAGCTGAACCGGAGAGGAGGGGATGAAAATGCGTAAAGCGGCAGGATGGGCGATCCTGGCGGTCCTTCTGTGGGTGACGGGCGCGTCTGCCGTCAGAGCGGCGGGAGCGGAGGAGTACCGGGTGGTTGTGGAGGATGCGGCGGAGCTCCTCACCGAGGCGGAGCGTTCGCAGCTGGAGGCCTGGATGCAGCCGATCACCGCCTACGGGAACGTGGCCTTTGTGACCACGGACAGAAATCAGGGAACGTCCGGTGATTTCGCCAAGATGCGGTACCGGAAATATTTCGGCCGGGAGAGCGGCACGCTGTTTTTGATCGATATGAGAAACCGGAATATCTGGATCTACAGCGACGGGGCCGTTTATCGCACGGTGACCAGGGGATACGCCGACACCATTACGGACAATGTGTACCGCTATGCCTCTCAGGGAGAATACTATGAGTGTGCGGCGGAGGCTTACCGGGAGATCCTGGAGCTGCTGGAGGGGAACCGGATCGCGCAGCCCATGAAATACATAAGCAACGCGCTGTTAGCGCTGATCCTGGCGCTCTTTGCCAATCTGGGGCTGGCCAGCCATGTATCCCGTCTGCACCGGCCGAGCCGCCGGGAGCTCTTGAGCAGCGCGGAAAAGGTGCTCCGGGTGACGCGTCCCACCATCACCTACACCCATGAGACGAGGGCCTACGATCCGGTCAGCAGCGGCAGCAGCGGGGGAAGCGGCGGCGGTGGCAGTGGCGGAGGAGGCGGCGGTGGCGGCGGGGGACACAGTTTCTAGCGCGTTTTTGCCCCCGCAGGGTTCCGCGTTCTCCTCGAAGGAATTTTCCCTTGACAAACAAGCCGCCCATGCACTAAAATCACATACAGACAGAACGATGAAGAGGATCAGTACGGATGGGAGGCATCCCAGAGAGAGGGCGCGTTTTCCTCCTGCGGAGGAGGAAATTGTGCTGAGACGCCCTTATGCGGAACATTCGGAACCTGCCTTGGAGTTCCTGTGTGAAAATACGGTGCCGTTTTGAGAGAGGGCCGGCACGCGTCACAAACACAGCGCAGTCCTGCGTTATGGGCACAAGAGACGGATGCGCCGTTTCCCGAGACCGGGGCGGACGCGTCAACCAGGGTGGTACCGCCGAGTTTTCGGTCCCTTGTCGGGGCTGAAGCCTCGGCGTTTTTTTTGATAACGGCTTCGTAAGGGAAGCGCAGGAGACAAGAAGGAGAGACATTATGGCAGAGAAGAAGATGGTTGAGGCGATCACCTCCATGGAGGAGGATTTTGCCCAGTGGTACACGGATGTGGTGAAGAAGGCGGAGCTCATCGATTACACCAGCGTAAAGGGCTGCATGGTGATCAAGCCGGCGGGATACGCGCTGTGGGAGCTGATCCAGCGGCAGCTGGACGAGCGGTTTAAGGCGACGGGAGTGCAGAATGTATATCTGCCCCTGTTCATTCCGGAATCCCTTCTCCAGAAGGAAAAGGATCATGTGGAAGGCTTTGCGCCGGAAGTGGCCTGGGTGACGCACGGCGGCCTGAACGAGCTTCCGGAGAGGCTCTGCGTGCGCCCTACCTCCGAGACGCTGTTCTGTGATTTTTATAAAAACGATGTGCAGTCCTACCGGGATCTGCCCAAGGTATATAACCAGTGGTGCTCCGTGGTGCGCTGGGAGAAGGAGACCAGGCCCTTCCTCCGCTCCAGGGAATTTCTCTGGCAGGAGGGGCATACCGCCCATGCTACCGCGGAGGAGGCAGAGGAGCGGACGATCCAGATGCTGAATGTGTACGCGGACTTTTGCGAGGAGGTCCTGGCGATCCCGGTGGTCAGGGGACAAAAGACGGACAAGGAGAAATTCGCGGGAGCGAAGGCAACCTACACCATAGAGGCGCTGATGCACGACGGGAAAGCGCTGCAGTCCGGCACCAGCCACAATTTCGGGGACGGCTTCGCCCGGGCGTTCGGCATACAGTTTGCCGATAAGGATAACGCCCTGAAATATGTCCATCAGACCTCCTGGGGAATGTCCACCCGTATCATCGGCGGCATCATCATGGTGCACGGCGATAACGAGGGGCTGGTGCTTCCTCCCAGAGTGGCGCCCATCCAGGTCTGCATCATCCCGATCCAGCAGAAAAAGGAGGGCGTTCTGGACAAGGCATACGAACTGAGAGACCGGCTTTCCGGCGCTTTCCGCGTGAAGGTGGACGATTCCGACAAGACGCCCGGCTGGAAATTTTCGGAGGCGGAAATGCGCGGGTACCCGATCCGCATTGAAATCGGCCCCAAGGATATGGAGGCCGGCAGGTGTATCATCTGCCGCCGGGACACCCGGGAAAAGATCGAGGTAGACTTGGGAGAGCTGGAGACGAGAGTGGAGGAGATCCTGACGGCCATGCAGCGGGAGATGCTGGAGCGGGCCCGGGCGCACCGGGACAAAAACACGTTTACCGCGGTGAATATGGAGGAGTTTGTGCGGATCTTTACCGAAAAAGCCGGATTCGTGAAGGCCATGTGGTGCGGAGACCGGGCCTGTGAGGATCAGATCAAGGAGAAGCTCAGTGTTACCAGCCGCTGTATGCCGTTTGAGCAGGAGCACATTTCCGACACGTGTGTCTGCTGCGGGAAGCCGGCCAAGAAGATGGTGTACTGGGGAAGAGCTTATTGATCCGTGATCGTGACAAGGATGAGACAGGAGGAATAAGAGATGATCCATGAAACCTATCCGCTGCAGAAGAAAGGATCGCTCCCCGGAGCCAGGCTGATGACTTATATTCAGGAGGATTCGGAGGCCATGTCCATTCGGAAAAGGCCCCTGATCCTGATCTGTCCGGGCGGCGGTTACCGCTACACCTCGGACCGGGAATCGGAGCCGATCGCGTTACAGTTTCTGGCCATGGGATATCACGCGGCGGTGCTGCGCTATTCCTGTGCGCCCGCGCAGTATCCCACCGCTCTTCTGGAACTTGCGGAGTCCATGCTTCTGATCCGCAGCAAGGCGGAGGAGTGGCATGTGGACACAGAGAAGATCGTGGTGCAGGGCTGCTCTGCGGGGGGCCATCTGGCGGCCTGCCTGGGAATGTTTTGGGACGAAGCGTTCCTGGCGCAGGAGATGGGGCTGGGGGACCGGGATCACGCCCTCCTGCGTCCGGCGGGAATGATCCTCTGCTATCCGGTGATCACTTCAGGGGAGTTCGCCCACAGAGGCTCTTTCCAGAACCTGCTGGGCAGCCGGGAGGAGGAGCTTTCCGAGCAGTTGTCCCTGGAAAAGCGTGTCACCGAAAAGACGCCCCGGGCGTTTATCTGGCATACCTTTGCGGACGGATCCGTCCCGGCGGAGAATTCCCTGCTCTTAGTGGGCGCCATGCGGAGGGCCGGGATCCCGGTGGAGTTTCACATGTACCCGGTGGGCGGCCACGGGCTGGCACTGGCCACGCGTCTGACGGAGACCAGCGACGGCAGGCATGTGCAGAGGGAATGTGCGTCCTGGATCGGCCTGGCCCAAACCTGGCTGGAATATCTGTTCGCGGAGTGACGGTCTGTGGCAGGGCGAAGGAGCAAAGCTGTGCGGCGAGGGACGGATCGGTGCGATCTGCCGGAGAGAGACGCCGCCGGACGGTGGAAATAGAGAGGGGAAGAAGGCTGGAAGATTGCGGGGCAGGGCGCCGCGCAGTCTTTCAGTTTATATTTTTTTTAGGGTTTTGCAAGCAGTTTTTCATTGTTTTTTTCCACAAAGTGTTTCATAATAAAAGAGCGTTTTCCCCGCATCCGGGGGAATCGATAAAACGGAAAACCTTTGTCGGGGGGATGAGGCTGCCGTGTAAGATGGGACGGCGGTTTTTGTGAGATCAGATCAGAACAGAAAGGATGACCAACATGTTAAAAGCGAGAAAGAGAAGGTTCTGTACAGGGATGGCGCTCCTGCTCGGCGGTATGGCCGTGTTGGCCGGATGCGGAGACGCGGCGGAAGAGGAGAACGCATCCTCCGCCGTGGTCGTGGATGTACAGGAAGCGCAGACCGGCAGCCTGACTCTGCAAAACAGCTTTGTGGGATCCGTGTCCCCGCAGGAGCTGGTGTATGTGATCCCCTTTGCCTCCGGGACGGTCACGGAGGTCAATTATAATGTGGGCGATTATGTCAACGCGGGGGATGTGCTCTTTCGGATCGACGATTCCACGGCAAAGTTACAGCTGGAACAGGCGCAGCTGAATGTCACCAGCGCAAGGCAGCAGGCCGATATGGCCATGGGGAGCCAACAGTCCTCTACGGATCTGCAGCTGGACAGCGCCATCGTTCAGTCGCAGAGCGGATACGAACAGGCGCAGATCGCGTATTTTCAGGTGAAGAACGCATATGAGGATATGGATGATATGGTGTCCGATTTTGAGGACACCGTTCAGAAGTACGAGGAAGCCATCAAGAATGGTAATCAGCCTGTAGTTGCGGCGATGACGAAAGCGCTGCTTGGGGTAATCAACAGTACCAGGGAGGACGATCAAAAGGTGGACGTTTCGAGCGGTGATGCCGGGTACGTACTTGGAGAAGCTAAGAAAACGCTGTCCGGGCTGCAGTCCCAGCGCGACAGTCTGCACGACTCCTATCTTCAGGCCGCGTCCGCCTATCGGGCGGCGGAATCCGGGCTGGACATCGCGGAAAAGACCAAGGATCTGACCCAGGGCCAGATCCGGCAGGATGCGAACGCGCAGACCAGGACCGGCCTGGAGCTGGCACAGCTGGGTGTGGAAAGCGCCGAGCTGGCACTGTCCTACTACACGGTGAAGTCGCCAATCTCCGGCGTCGTCCAGAGCCGCGGTGTGGAGGTGAACGGGATCGCCGGCAGCAGCAGTCCCGCGTTTACGATCGCCAATGAGAACAGCATGACGGTTACCTTCTCGGTCAGCGAGGCGGTGAAAAACACTCTGCAGGCGGGGGATAAGGTCACGGTGGAGCGAAACGGAACCGAATACGAGGGCCGTATCA
>CANPWJ010000115.1 GCA_947584035.1 uncultured Acetatifactor sp.
AGGTCTGGGGGACGCCGATCACCGTCCCGTTCATGCGCACCGGATGGATCACCATGGTGCCGGTGGGGACAATGTAGGAATAATCCGTGCTGACCGCAATCGGGACACCGATGGAATGACTGCCCCCCAGCACCAGAGAAACCGTGGGCTTGCTCAGGGAAGCCAGCATCTCCGCGATCGCAAGCCCGGCCTCCACGTCCCCGCCCATGGTGTTTAGGATCACCAGCACCCCCTGGATGTCCTTGCTGTCCTCAATGGCCGCCAGCTGCGGGAGAATATGCTCATACTTTGTGGTCTTGGAATTGCCGGACAGATTGTCATGTCCCTCGATCTCCCCGATGACCGACAAGAGATGGATCGTGTGGTGCTCCTCGTTCTCATTCAGCGTGATCTGCCCCGTCTGCTGGATTCGCTCGTCCCGGCGCTCCTCCGACTGTTCCCGCTTCTCGCGCCCCTCCGGATCCTCTCTGTCATTCTTCCCGCCATTTTGCCGCCGTTCTCCCGGCCGGCTCCTCCTAACCGCCGCACTCTGCCTTTCCAAATCCATCCGCGCCTCCCCCTTTTTTGTTCACAGTCCCATGATAAAAAGGACTCCTCCGGGTGCTCCCCGGCATTGTCCTTTATACTATCCCACTGTTTTGGTTTTTTATGCGGAAGGCGCGTCAAAAGCCGTGTCACAGGTCGAAGTCATCCTCCTCCGCCACCGGATAATCGTAGCCATCGTAGGCTCCCTCCGTCCTGCTGTCGTAGTCCATGACCTTGTGCTCATGCCGCCTGGGAAGCGGCAGCGGATTGTCCAACAGCTTCACCTGCCGGGTCTCTCCCCGGACTGTGACTGTGACGACCCGGCCCGGCTCTCCCGCCGCAGAAGGCTTCGGCTCCGCCGTCAGGGCGCTCTCCGCGGGCCGTTTCCGCAGACAGCCGCAGAGCTGTCCCAGGCTGATCCCCGTCAGGATCTGGGCCGAGAGCAGGATCCACAGCCCGGGATCCGACTCTGCGGGCAGGATCCCCAGACAGGAGACCGCCGCCAGAAAAAGCGCAAAGGGCACCCAGATGCTTACGCTCTCCCGCTCCCGGCAGCACCAAAAGCTGAAGATTCCCACGCTCCCCAGCATAAGCGGCAGCGCGTCCCACCGCCCGCAGCCCTGGACGCTTCCGGGCGAAAACCGCACCCCGCCGAAAAACAGCTCCCTCCAGGCGGACAGGGACGCCGTCAGCCCGATTCCTCTCTGTCCCGCGTCCAGATCCAACAGGAGAAAGAAACCAACCGCCGCAGCCGCCAGACAGAGCAGAAAAACCGCGATCCGTCTCCCCGCGCTGTCTGCCGTCCCCTCACGCTTCTTCCACAGGGCCGTCGTCAGGACCAGGAGGGCCGCCCATCCCACAGGATCCAGATAGAGCAGCATACCGACCGCCAGTCCGGCGGCCGTCCCCAGCCCGATCCGCCTTCCCGCTCCCGCCGCCAGAGCGGCCGTCAGGCAGAGCGTGCCGCCCAGGAGGAACAAAAGGACCGATCCCGGCGAAAGCTCCAGCGCCCTGTCCGCCAGATAGGGAGAGGTCTCCGCCAGGAAAAACATCGCCAGCGCCGGAACGACCCCGGAAAGCTTCCGCACCGCGGCGTACACAAGCAAAAGCCCCGCCCCCTGCAGAAGCATCTGCAGCCAGATCCCCGCCGCCAGCTTGTTGCCGAACACCAGAAAGACAAAGTGCAGAAGATACAGATACACGCTCACCAGGCGGTGCGGGAAAAAGGGGATCGTCCGATCCGCCTCCACCATGGCATACGTAAAAAATTCATTCGCAGAGACACCGTCCGCAAACCTGCCAAGCCGCAGGACGCACCCGGCGGCCAAAACGGCCAAAAGGACAGCCCCCTCCAGCAGACGGCGCCGTCCTTCCTTTAAGCGCCGTCCGGGCATCCCCCGTTTCCCCAACAGATACGCCGTCCAGGAAGCCAGACCTCCCAAAAGAAGGACGGCGCAGCACGCCGCCATGCCGCCGAGCATCGGATAGGATGTGCCGGCACACAGACGCACCGCGCCGGCATAGAGTCCTCCCAGCGCAAGAACCGTATAAACGCCCCATAGAATATAGCTGAAAACCGTTTTCTTCCAGATCATTTCAGTACCTTTTCAATATTGTACCGGGGCCTGTGCTTGACCTCGATATAGATCTTGCCGATGTACTGCCCCACCAGACCGATGGCCAGAAGCTGCAGACCGCCCAGGAACCAGATGGACAGGATCAGGGACGTCCAGCCCGGCACCACATGCCCCGTAAAATACGAGATAAAGGCGTACACCGCCGCGATGACCGATGCCAGGATGATCGCCATTCCCACTCCCAGGATCAGGCTGATGGGCTTCACACTGAAGGAGGAAATACCGTTGAAGGCCAGCGCCAGCATCTTTTTCAGAGGATACTTGGACTCTCCCGCCACCCGTTCCTTTCGGTCATAATACACCATGTCCGTCTGGTAGCCGATCAGCGGCATCATGCCGCGGAGAAAGAGGTTCGTCTCCTTGTACTGGGAGAACTGCTCCACCGCGCGCTTGGACATCAGGCGGAAATCCGCGTGGTTGTACACGGTCTTGACCCCCATCAGCTCCATCACCTTGTAAAAGCCCTGGGCCGTCGTCCGCTTGAAGAAGGTGTCCGTCTTGCGCTCCCGCCTCACGCCGTAGACGATATCGCAGCCGGCATGGAATTTGTCGATCATCTCCTCGATCACCGCGATGTCGTCCTGCAGATCCGCGTCGATGGACACGGTCACATCGCTCATGTCCATGGCGGTGATCAGGCCCGCCGTCAGCGCGAACTGATGCCCCACATTTCCCGCCAGCTTTACGCCGAATACCTGCTCCGGGTAGTTTCGGTGCTCCTCCTCGATCAGCTCCCAGGTGCGGTCCCTGCTCCCGTCGTTCACAAACAGGACAAAGCTGTCCGGACCGATCTTGCCCTTGCCCACAAGATCGGAGAGCACGCCCCGCAGCGCCTCCGAAGCGATCTTTAAAACTTCCTCTTCATTATAGCATGGCACTACAATCGCTAACCTATCCATCGTATCCTCCGTGTCCCGGGAATCCGTCCTCACTCATCCCAGTTGTGATATACCGCCTGTACATCGTCATCCTCCTCCAGAAGGTCCAGCGTCCTCTGAAGGTTCCTGATCGCGTCCTCGTCCGTCAGGGCCACGTAATTCTGGGGAATCATCGTGACCTCGGCGCTGATCATGGGGATCCCCTCATCCTCCAGCGCCTTGCGCACCGTCTCCAGGCTGTCGGGATCCGTCAGTACCTCGTAGCTGTCCTCCTCCTCGGAAAAATCCTCCGCGCCCGCGTCCAGCGCCAGCATCATCAGATCGTCGGCCTCCTTGTCGCACTCCTCCCGGTCCACCAGGATCTGTCCCTTCCTGTCAAACATAAAGGACACACATCCGGGCGTCCCCACGTTTCCCTGCCCCTTGGTGAAGGCGCTCCGCACATTGGCCGCGGTACGGTTCTTGTTGTCCGTGAGCGCGTCCACGATGATGGCGATCCCGTTCGGACCGTATCCCTCGTATGTAACATACTCGTAATTTACGTTGCCCACATCCCCGGCGGCCTTCTTGATGCCGCGCTCGATCGTGTCGTTGGGCATGTTGTTCGCCTTGGCCTTGGCGATCACCGTGGCCAGCTTGAAATTGTTGTTCGGGTCGGGGCCGCCCTCCTTTACGGCGACGGCGATCTCACGCCCGATGATGGTAAAGATCTTGCCCTTGGCGGCGTCGTTCTTTTCCTTTTTGTGCTTTATGTTCGCAAATTTTGAATGTCCAGACATAGCTCCACTCCTCTTCTTTTATTTCTCTTTTATTTCACTTTTATTTCGTTTCATAGTACCACTAATTTCCGGCTTCCTCAAGAGAAGAATCCTTCCCGGCCGCGTCTCCGCCCTCCGGTTTCTCCCCGGGACCGGCCTCGGGCAGACGGGTGAGCAGCACGCTGGTGATCATCTTGTTCTCCACGGAAAGGATCTTGAAATTATATCCCTTGTAATCCATGTCAAATTTTTCGTCCGGCTCGGGGATCCGATCCAGCCTGGAGATCAGGAAGCCGTTCAGGGTCTCGAAGGTCTCCCCCTCAAAGGAGATCCCGAAGCGCTCTTCCAGCTCCTCCAGAGGCATCTTGCCCTCGATGACGTACTCGTCCTCGCTCTTCTCCTCCACATACTCCCTGTCCTCGTCGTACTCGTCCTGAATATTGCCCACAATCTCCTCCAGGATATCCTCCATCGCCAGCAGACCGTCCGTCTGGCCGTACTCGTCCACCACAATGACCATCTGGAGCTTGTCCCGCTGCATCTCCCGGAAAAGCTCGTCCACGTTCTTGGTCTGCGGGACAAAGTAGGGCTCCCGCAAAAGCTCCGGCAGATCCTTCACCGGGCACTCCAGCTTCTCCTCCCACTGATGATAGCGCATGGCGTTCTTCAGATGCAGGATCCCGATGATATGGTCGATGTTTTCTTCGTAGACCGGGTAGCGGCTGTTCTGCCCCTCCAGCATGAAGGGGATCGCGTCCCGCAGCCGGACGGAGCCGTCGATGGCCACAATGTTGCTGCGGTGCGTCATAATATCCTGCGCCTGCTTGTCTCCCATCTCAAAGATATTGGAGATCATCTTCGCCTCGCTGGCCTCGATGACTCCCTGCTCGTGGCCCTCGTTGACCATCTCGATGATCTCTTCCTCGGTCACATCATTCTCGTCCTCTTTCCCTCCGGCGCCAAACAAAAACAGGATCCCGGCGGTGGTGGCCTTCACCAGACCGTTCAGCGGCGAAAGAAGCCTGGTCACCGCGTACACGGGATTGACAAACGCATACGCCCATCGCTCCGGAGCTCTGGCGGCAACGCGCTTTGGCAGCAATACCCCGAAGGTCAGAAGTATGTAGAGCAGCGCCAGCAGGGACACCACCGTCACGATCACGGCGATCGCTCCCGCGGGGATCCGGTCCAGATCCGGGGCATACCTTCCGATCAGGCCAAACAGCCGCTCGATCCCATCGGCCCACATCCGCAGGTAAAAAGCGCCCACGATCATATGGACCAGCGTGACCACCAGCTGGATCGTGTTGTCGTAGACCGAAGGGCTGCCGATCAGCTGCATCAGCCGCAGGGACTTTTTGTCCTTCTCCTCTCCGGCCCTGCGCTCCACCTCCTTCTCATTGATATTGTTCAGCGCAGCGTAAAACCCATAGAAAAATACATCGATCAGAATCAGCACAAAAAAAAGCAGTATACTGGCGGTAGGCCCGTCATCGTCCATCGTCTCTTCCTCTCCTTAACCGTTTTTCACATTTCCCTAAATATACCATTTCTGTCCCGGTTCGTCAAGGACGCATGGATCACCCGCTATGTATCCAGCTCCAGACTGATCATCAGGGCATGGTTTACCTTGCGCATGATCTCGCCCTCCAGATGGCACACCTTATCCTTCAGCCGCTTCTTGTCGATGGTGCGCAGCTGCTCCAACAGGACCACGGAATCCTTATCCATGTCATAGAGCGCAGAGCTCAGCTCGATATGCGTAGGCAGTTTCGCCTTGTTCATCTTTGAGGTAATGGCAGCGCAGATCACAGTGGGGCTGTGCCGGTTTCCCACATCGTTCTGCACGATGAGCACCGGACGGATCCCTCCCTGCTCCGATCCCACTACCGGGCGCAGATCCGCGTAATACACATCTCCTCTTCTCATTCTTCCTCCATTCCTCCGCCTTTTCTTTCTCCCGTCCGGGCGGATCATCAGCTTTCGATAGGAAAAGTATTGCCGATTTATCCGGAGGTATTCAAATCCTTTCCATTTATTCGTCGAAGGAATCTCTGGTCATTACCACCTCTCCCGCCTTCCGGTAAACTCTCGGGAGCCGCTTTCCCAGATCGCACACCAGCTCATAGTTGAACCGTCCGGACAGCTCTCCCAGAAGCTCGGCATCAAGGTGCTCCTCCCCGTCCCGTCCCAGAAGCGTCACCGTATCTCCCTCCCGCGTCTCCGGGATCTCCGACACGTCCACCATCAACTGATCCATGCAGACTCTCCCCAGGATGGGGGCCTTCCTGCCATGAATCAGCACAGCACCCTTGCCGGAAAGCCCTCTGGGATAGCCGTCCCCGTAGCCGATCGGTATGGTGGCGACCCGCGTCTCCCGCTCCGCGGTAAAAGTCCCGCCGTAGCTGACGCTGTCCCCCGGGCGGAGAGTCTTGACATACACCACGGTGCTGTGAAGGGAAAGCGCCGGGCGCAGGGGGACCAGGTCCCGCCTCACCTCCGCGGAGGGGTAGAGCCCGTACAGGGTAATGCCCGCCCGCGCCATATCCAGACAGGTCTCCGGCAGCTCCAGGATCCCCGCGCTGTTGGCACAGTGGCGCAGCGGGATCCGCAGCCCAAGCTCCCGTTCGATCCGCCCGGTGAACCGCACAAACCGTTCGTACTGTCCTCTGGCGCTGGACTTGTCGGTCTCGTCAGCCCTGGCAAAATGCGTGAAGATCCCTTCGATCTCGATCCACCGGGAAAGGCTCTCCTCCCGCAGGAGCCGCTCCACAAAGCGCAGCCCGGAATCCTCCGGCAGAATACCGATCCGGCCCATTCCGGTGTCCACCTTGATATGGATCTTCACCGGTTTTCCCACCCGTCTCGCGGCATCCGCCAGCTCCTCTGCCATATCCATGCGGAATACCGCCGGACGGATCTCCTCCCGCACCAGCCCCTCATAGCTATAGGGAAACGTATACCCCAGAATGAGGATGGGCTTCCGGATCCCGTGGGCGCGGAGGATATGCGCCTCCTCCGCCGTGGCCACCGCAAAACCGTACAGGAAATCCAGGGGCTCCAGGACCTGGGCCACCGGCACGCTCCCGTGTCCATAGCCGTCCGTCTTGACCACCCCCATCAGACGCGTCCCGGGGGCGATATGCTCCTTCATGTGCACCATATTGGAAACCACGGCGTCCAGATCCACCTCCACATACCCGCGGGCATAGGTGCGAAGCTTCTCCTGGATCCGCAGCACATCCTGTTCTCTCATGTCCGTCTCTTCTCCTCACCGCCCGGCGCTGCACTCCCCCAGCGCCTCCGCGATATCCATGGCCATACAGCCATATTCTCCCTGCCTACGGGACGCCGCCTCCCCGGCGCGCGCGTGAAGATACACGCCCACAGACGCCGCGGCAAAGGGCTCCATCCCCTGGGCCAAAAGCCCGCAGATCACACCGGAGAGCACATCGCCGCTCCCGGCGGTCGCCATTCCGCTGTTCCCCGCCAGGTTCACGCAGACAGGCTCTCCCTCCGCGCAGACAAAGGTCCGGGCATCCTTGGCCACCAGGACCGCGTGAAGCTCCCGGGACAGATTCTCCGCACAGGACAGAAGCTCCGCCTTCCTCTGGGCCACGGTCCCGCCGGTGAGTCTGGCCAGCTCTCCCAC
>CANPWJ010000116.1 GCA_947584035.1 uncultured Acetatifactor sp.
GCAGGAAAACGTCACCCGGGACGGCAGGACGGTAAAGCTCTTTGCCAATGCGGGCAGCCTGGAGGACGTGGAGAACGCCTGTCGGAACGACGCGGGAGGGATCGGCCTTCTTCGCAGCGAATTTTTGTATCTGGGGCGCGAGGAGGCGCCGGATGAGGAGACGCAGTTTGCCTTCTACCGCCAGGTGCTGGAGCGGATGCAGGGGAAGGAAGTGATCATCCGGACCATGGATATCGGGGCGGACAAGAGGGCGCCTTATCTGGGCCTTGCGGCGGAGGAAAATCCGGCGCTGGGGCTTCGGGCGATCCGCGTCTGCCTGAAGCGCCCACAGCTTCTGAAAACGCAGTTAAGGGCGCTGTACCGGGCCGGCGTGTACGGGCAGCTGCGCATCATGTACCCTATGATTACGTCCCCCGCGGAGCTGCTTCGGATCCGGAGGATCGAGGAGGAGGCGGCGGAGGAGCTGGCCGGGGAGGGGATCCCGTTTCGGAGGGACGTCCCCCGGGGCATTATGATCGAGACACCCGCCGCCGCGCTTGTCAGCGATAGGCTGGCGGAGATGGTGGATTTCTTCAGTGTGGGGACCAACGATCTGACCCAGTACACCCTGGCCATCGACCGGCAGAACGAGGGGCTGGAGGAATTTATGGACCCGGATCACACCGCGGTGTTAAAGCTGATCGGGATGGCGGCGCAGAGCGCCCACCGGGCCGGGATCTGGATCGGGATCTGCGGGGAGCTGGGGGCGGATCTCTCCCTTACGGAGACGTTTGTGCGCATGGGGATCGACGAGCTCAGCGTAGCGCCCTCCATGATCCTGCCCATGCGGCAGCGGATCCGGGAGCTGGATCTGGCGGACAGGGCGGAGGCGTGAAAAATTGTCGATTTTCCGTTTTTCGTGGCGTCCCTTGGCGGAACCCTGTAGAAAGTGGCAGGACGGCATCGTTTTGCCGCTTTTTTTGGCGCAAAGAGGTGGTTTCCGCGATGAGTTGGAGTTGAAGCATCAAACAATATCAATTTATAATAGGTTAGAACGAATTTTAGATTTTTTTAGAGTTTGGAGGTAGTCTGATGGAACAGCTGAATATCACCGCTACGAAGGATAACGACAAGGTATACAAGATCCTGGGGGATCTGATGAATACGGACAAGGAATTTCAAATTATGATCACCGTTCCCTCCGGAAAGGGGAACGGCGCGCAGGGGTCGGAGGTGAAGAAGGAGAAGGAGGAAGCGGAGCGGGATCTGGAGCAGGATGTGACCAATATGATCCATGAGATCGGCGTCCCGGCCCATATCAAGGGATATCAGTATCTGCGCGAGGCGATTATGATGTCCGTGGAGGATCCCTCCATGATCAGCTCCATCACGAAGATCCTCTATCCGACCATCGCGAAGCGGTTCCAGACGACGCCCAGCAGGGTGGAGCGCGCCATCCGGCACGCCATCGAGGTGGCCTGGAGCCGGGGGCGCATGGAGACGCTGGACGCCCTGTTCGGCTATACCATAGACACCGGGAAGGGCAAGCCCACCAACTCCGAGTTTATCGCGCTCATCGCGGACAGGATCCGGCTCTCCTACCGCAAATAGCGAAAGCCCTCCGGGGAAGCCGGAGCCCGGCCCTTAAGATCCAAACGAAAGAAACTCCAAAATAACCCTTTCCACACTCTGAAAGTTAGTGTATAATAGAGAGTAACAAGAGAAGCTTATGGCTTTGGCGGCTGTAACGAGAAGGTAAAAAACGCGCGGAGGGTTTTCAAATGAAAAAGATTCTTTTTGTAGCATCAGAGGGTGTGCCATTTGTCAAAACCGGGGGATTGGCGGATGTGGTCGGTTCTCTGCCCAAGTACATTGACAAAGAGTATTATGACGTGAGGGTGTTCCTGCCCAAGTACGCCTGCATGAAGCAGGAATACAAGGATAAGATGAAATATGTTACACATTTCTACCTGGATTACAACTGGCAGAATGTGTATGTGGGAATTTTAGAGGCGATTGAGGACGGCGTCCACTATTACTTTATCGACAACGAGTACTATTTTAACGGAGACAAGGTGTACAATGACAGCCCGGTCTATGAGATCGAGCGCTACGCGTATTTTTGCAAGGCGGTGCTTTCCGCGCTTCCGCTGGTGGATTTCCGGCCGGATCTGATCCACTGTCACGACTGGCAGACCGGACTGATCCCCGTGTACCTGAAGGAGCGCTTCCAGGGGAGCGATTTTTTCCGCGGCATCAAGTCCGTGATCACCATCCACAACCTGAAGTTCCAGGGGAAGTGGGATGTAAAGACGGTGCGGAGCCTGACGGGGCTTCCGGAATATTATTTCACGCCGGATAAGCTGGAGGCCTACAAGGACGCCAACCTGCTGAAGGGCGGGATCGTCTTTGCGGATGCCGTGACCACGGTGAGCAACACTTACGCCGAGGAGATCAAGACGGCCTTCTACGGCGAGGGCCTGGACGGACTGCTCAGGGCGCGGGCCCATGACCTGCGGGGAATCGTCAACGGCATCGACTACGACGAGTTCAATCCGGAGACGGACTCCCACATTGTAAAGACCTACAACGCGGTGAATTTCCGCAAGGAGAAGGTGAAG
The DNA here is from genome assembly GCA_947584035.1 of uncultured Acetatifactor sp. Lineage (GTDB taxonomy): Bacteria > Bacillota > Clostridia > Lachnospirales > Lachnospiraceae > Acetatifactor. The sequence goes on from CANPWJ010000116.1 coordinate 2,601, forward strand.
AACAAGAGAGCCCTGCAGGAGCAGCTGGGATTGTGTGTGGATGAGCGGAAGATGATGATCGGTATCGTGTCCCGCCTGACCGACCAGAAGGGCCTGGATCTGATCGCCTACATTATGGATGAGCTGTGCCAGGATGATATTCAGCTGGTAGTGCTGGGAACCGGGGAGGAGCGCTACGAGAACATGTTCCGTCATTTTGACTGGAAGTACAGCGACAAGGTGTCTGCGAATATCTATTATTCCGACGACCTCTCCCACAAGATATACGCTTCCTGCGACGCGTTCCTGATGCCGTCCCTGTTTGAGCCCTGCGGCCTGAGCCAGCTTATGGCCCTGCGCTACGGCACGATCCCCATCGTGCGGGAGACCGGGGGCCTGAAGGACACGGTACAGCCCTACAATGAGTATGAGAACACGGGCACCGGCTTCAGCTTCACCAACTACAACGCGCATGAGATGCTGCGCACGATCCGTTACGCGGAGCAGATCTACTACGATAAGAAGCGTGAGTGGAACAAGATCGTGGACCGCGCTATGGCAGCGGACTTCTCCTGGAAGGTTTCCGCCGGAAAGTATCAGGAGATGTACGATTGGCTGATCGGCTAGTATCTGGCGGGTCAAGGCGTACATAGATACCGATGGAGAGAACGTATGGCTGACAGAAAAGGCGGCGGCGGGGGAAACAATTTCATCGTGCAGGCTGGTATTCTGGCGGCGGCCGGGATCATAAGCAGGATTATAGGGCTCCTTTACAGGGGCCCTTTAGACAGTGTGATCGGAGAAGTGGGCCTGGGGTATTACCAGTCCGCCTACAACTATTACACGATCATCCTGCTGGTCTCCTCCTACAGCATCCCCTCCGCCATCTCCAAGGTGATCGCGCAGAAGCTGGCGGTGCGGGAGTACCGCAACGCCCACCGGATTTTTTTGTGTGCGCTGGGCTATGTGCTGGTGGTGGGAACCGCCGCCAGCCTTTTTTTGTTTTTTGGAGCCGGTCTCTTCGTGGAGGATGCGGCGGTGCCGGTGCTTCGAGTCTTTGCCCCCACCATCTTTGTCTACGGGATCCTGGGGGTGCTGAGAGGATATTTTCAGGCCCACAGGAGTATGGTGCAGACCTCGGTCTCCCAGATCCTGGAGCAGATCGCGAATGCGGCGGTCAGCATCGGCGCGGCCTATCTGCTGATCCGCCTGACCATGGGCTCCATGGAGGTGCCGTCAGATGCGGCGGGGGTGGTGAAAAGGGCGGTGGCCGGCGCTATCGGAAGTGCGGCGGGAACCGGGGTCGGCGTGCTCGCGGCGCTGCTGTTCATGCTGGGGGTCTACCGTCTGAACCGCGGGATGATCTGCGGGCGGATCGAGCGGGACAGACACCGGAAGGTGGACAGCTACGGCTCCATCCTGCGGATGATCACCGCGGTGGTGACGCCGTTCATCCTGAGTACGGCGGTCTATAATCTGAGCGGTTCCGTCAACAACAAGATCTACACGGACATTTATCCCGCCATGCGCGGGCTGGACCGGGTGGAGATCGCCTCCCGGTGGGGCATTTTCTCCGGCAAGGCGCTGACCATCTCCAATATTCCCATCGCCTTCGCTTCGGCCATGGCCTCGGCCATGATTCCCTCGGTGGCACAGCTGATCGCGGCGGGAGACACACAAGGGGCCCGGGAGAAGATCGGCGTGGCGGTAAAGACCACCATGCTCCTCTCCATTCCCTGTGCCATGGGGCTTTTGGTGCTGGCGAAGCCGGTGACCAAGCTGCTCTTTCCCAGCACGCCGGCGGAATCCCTGGAGATGGCGGGAGTTCTGCTGATGACGCTGGCGCTGTCCGTGGTGTTCTACGCCCTTTCCACCCTGAACAGCTCCATCCTGCAGGGACTGGGAAAGGTCAATACACCCATCGTCAACGCAGGGCTGGCCCTGTTCCTTCAGACAGCGGCCGCCTGTGTCCTCCTATTTTATACGGAGCTGGATCTGTACAGTATTGCCATCGCCAACACACTCTACTCCGGGATCATGTGTGTGCTGAACCAATGGGCGGTGCGGCGCGCGGTGGGCTATCGGCAGGAGATCCTGCGCACCTTCCTGATCCCGCTTGCGGCATCGGCGGGGATGGGCGCGGCCGCCTGGGGCGTGTACCAGGGGGTGCTGTTTGCGGCGGGATCCATGCAGATCGCGGTGATCCCGGCGGTCCTTTTGGGAGCCTGTGTGTATTTTGTCCTGCTTCTCCTGCTCCGGGGAGTCACGGAGACGGAGCTGCGGGGGATGCCGAAGGGGTATTTGTTCGTCAAGCTTGCAAAGAAATGCCGCCTCCTGCGCTAGCAGGAGACGGCGTGTGAGACAGCGCTCGTGATGGGAGACGGGGCTGTGCTTTCTGCTCCGGAGACAGCGTGCGGGGCGGAAATTTGGGACAGCGTCTGGGATGCGCTGCCCCGGCTGTCGAAACTGAAATCAGTCGTCGAGCAGACGGATGCCGCTGATATCGCTGTCGATGGCCATCGAGTAGTTGGTATAGTAGACCACAAACCCCGGCTTTGCCCCGTTGGGCTTTTTGATCTGCTTTTTCTGTACATAGTCGATCTCCACCTTTTCCTGCTCTCTGCCCTTGGAGTAATAGGCCGCCAGCCGGGCCGCCTCCTCGAAGGTGCGGTCCGGCAGTTCCCCCGAGCTTCCCGCCTTTACGATCACGTGGGAGCCGGGTATTTTTTTGGCGTGAAACCACCAGTCGTTGCCGGAGGCAAACCGGAAGGTGAGAGCGTCGTTCTGATAATTGTTTTTCCCCACATAGATATGGAACCCGTCGCTGCTGAGATAGTGGAAGGGTCTGCTGGTGACCCTGGCCTTTTTGGCGCCTCCCTTTCTGCGGATGTAGCCGCTCTCGATGAGCTCCTCCTTGATCTCCACCAGATCCTCCTCCTGCTGGGCGATATCCAGGGAGGCGCCGATGGATTCCAGGTGGTCGATCTCTTCTTTGACTTCTTCAGTCAATTTCGACAAAGCTTCAAAAGTCCGTTTTAATTTACCGTATCGGTCAAAATACCGCTGGGCGTTCTCCGTGGCGGAGAGTGTGGGATCCAGAGGAATGGTGATCGTTTCGTTGGTATAGTAGTTCAGCGCTTCCAAGGATCGGGCTCCCGGCTCGGCGCTGTAGCCGTAGGTGTTTAAAAGCTCCCCGTAGACGCGGAAGGTCTCCCGCTTTTCGGTATCCTTCATCTGCCGGAGCTGCAGGTCGTACTTCTTGACGTTGCGCTCCAGAGCGGTCTGCACGATGCGCCGCAGATCCGCCGATTTCTGCCGGATACGGGAGAGGGCGTTCTTTTCCGCGTAGAAGCGTTCCAGGAGCGCGGAGATGGATGGGCAGCTCTCTGTGTGGTCCGCACCGCCCTGGTAGAGCGTGAGCGGCAGGGCCGCAAACTCCACCGGGCGGGAGCCTGTGTAGGCGATACAGGGGGAAAATCGTTCCTCCCGGATCTCCCGCACAAGGGCTTCCACCGCGGCATAAAGGGCGTGATAGTCGTCCCCGGTCAGGGCGGCGGTGGGCCGTTCCCCGTCCAGGCGGGCCCGGCAGCAGAGCTCCTGGGCCAGGACGGGGGAGATGCCGGTGTAGCTTCCGTAGATCGCTTTGTACAGAGGCTGTGGTTTGGAGGACAGAACATCTTGTAGACTGGATTGGTCAACACACAAGATATCGTGCTTGTCCTGGGTCTGCGGGATGAAGTAGGGCTTCCCCGGGAGCACCTCCCGGACGCTGCTCACCGCCGCGGAGACCCGCTTGATGCTGTCGATGATCCGGCCTTCCTTGTCGCAGAAGATGATGTTGCTGTGTTTGCCCATGATCTCGATGATCAGAGTTTTGCGCCGGAGATCGCCCATCTCGTCCAGATGTTCCACTTCGATGCGGAGGATGCGCTCCAGTCCCGGCTGGGAGACCGAGATGATGCGGCCGTTCTGGAGGTGCTTGCGGAGAAGCATACAGAAGCCCGGCGCGGTCATGGGGCTCGGCTTGTTTGCCCCGGTCAGATAGACCAGCGGAAGAGAGGCTTCCGCGGAGAGAAAGAGCCGTTTCTGGCCGTCCGGCTGCTTGATGGTAAGGAGCAGCTCGTCGCTCTCCGGCTGGGCGATCTTGGTCAGTCTGCCGCCCACCAGCTCTCGCTTTAATTCTGCCGCCACCGCGGCTATGGTAACGCCGTCAAATGCCATGTGTTTTCCTCGATTCTGCGTTTTTGGGAGGTCCGCCCCCGGGGCTGTGCCCTTCGGGAGACGTGACGATGATACGATTATACCAGATGTTCGGCGGGAAGGGAAGAGGCGGGGAAGAAACTGCGGCAACCGCTTTGCAAGATGTATTGGAAAAGATTCTCGGATATTTTATTCTATATGCGGAAGCCGGACAGGGTGCAGGGGTATTTTTATGGAGGCAGGATATGGAAAACGCAAAACTTTACGGATATATGAGAGTATCCACAAGGGAACAGAACGAGGACAGGCAGAGGATAGCCCTGCTGGAAATGGGAGTGCCTGAAAAGAACATATACGCCGACCGGCTGTCCGGAAAGGACTTTAACCGGCCGCAGTATAAGAAATTGCTGAAAAAGCTGGACAGCGGCTCGGTGCTGTTCGTGAAGTCCATAGACCGCTTGGGGCGCAATTATGCCGATTTAAACGAACAGTGGCGCATCATTACGAAGGAAAAGGGGGCGGATATCGTCGTGATGGATATGCCGCTTTTGGACACGAGGCGGGAGAAGAATCTGTTGGGAACGCTGATCAGCGACATTGTGCTTGCGCTGCTTTCCTATGTCGCGGAGAATGAGCGTATCAATA
>CANPWJ010000117.1 GCA_947584035.1 uncultured Acetatifactor sp.
TGGTGCAGAGAGGCGTCTGTCCGGGCGCGGTCGCCATGGATGTGCGGGAGGGCCCCTTGTCCCGCGCCAGGGAACACGTGGAGGCATACGGCCTGGGAAGCTACATAGAGGTACGCCGGTCCGACGGGCTGAGGCAGCTGCGCGCGGGGGAGGCGGAGAGCCTGATCTGTGCCGGGATGGGCGGAAGGCTCATGTGCCGGATCCTTGCCAGGGAGCGGGAGAAGGCGGGGGCCTTTGCGGAGCTGATCCTGCAGCCTCAGTCGGAGCTGCCCGAGTTTCGGAGCTTTCTGCGGCAGGAGGGGTACTTTGTCCTGCGGGAGAGGATTTTGCGGGAGGAAGGGAAATATTATTTTCTGTGGAAGGCGGTTCCCGAAAGCCGCGTGACCCGGGAGATGGAGCGGGAGCGCGGGGAGAGGCTGGAGGAGCTTGGACAGCGCTGCCGCCTCCTCCTGGGGGAGGCGCGGGAGAACGGGGAGCGGGCGGAGGATCTGCTGGAGCGCCTGGGAGACTGCTTTGGCCCGCTGCTTTTGGCCAGGCGGGATCCGGTGCTTATGGAATATCTGCAGGACGGGCTGCAAAAGGCGCGCTCCATCGAGGGGCGGCTTTCGGACCGGGAGGGAGCGCGGGCGAGAGAGCGGCTTGCGGAGATCCGGCAGGAGATCGAGCGATATCAGAGCGCGCTGTGCCTCTGTGGGGAGGGACGGCGCGGCGGAAAGGAAAAGGGATAGCATGTATACGGTCACGATCAAGGGAGAACAAAAAGCGTATCCGCCAGGGACTGCGTTTGAGCAGATCGCGGAGGCGTACCAGGAGGAGTACGGGCGCCTGATCGCGCTGGTAGCCGTGGACGGAAAGATCCAGGAGCTTTTTAAAAAGCTGCGCAGGGACTGTACGCTGGAGTTTTTTACACTGAAGGACGACGTGGGCCACAAGACCTATGTGCGGACGGCCACCATGCTTTTTTTAAAGAGTGTGTATGACTGCTTCGGCGCGGAGGCGGCCCACAGCTGTCGGGTGGATTTCGCCATCGGAAACGGCTATTTCATCCACCCCAAGGGGCGGATCCAGGCCACCTTGGAGAACGCGGAGCGGATCAAGGGGCGGATGCTGGAGCTGATGGAGCGCAAAACGCCTTTTGTGAAGCATTCCTATCCGGTGGACGACGCCATCGCGTTTTTCGGGGAGCGGGGGATGAAGGATAAGGAAAAGCTGTTCCGTTACCGGAGGAGCTCTTCCGTCAATGTGTATGAGATCGAAGGGTATTTCGACTATTATTACGGATATATGCTGCCAAACGCCGGTTATGTGCGGTGGTTTGACGTGATCGCTTACGACGACGGTTTTATGCTGCTTCTGCCCTCCCGGAAGGATCCCGCCGTGGTGGAGCCCTTTCGGGAGAGCAGGAAGCTGTACGCCACGCTGCGGGAATCCGAGGCGTGGGGAGAAAAGATCGGCCTGGAGTCCGTGGGGGAGCTGAACGAGTGGATCTGCGGCGGGTCGGCCAGCGACCTGATCCTGGTGCAGGAGGCCCAGCAGGAGCGGAAGATCGGGGAGATCGCCAAGGATATTGTGAACCGGGGAGGCGTCAAATTCGTTATGATCGCGGGGCCCTCCTCCTCCGGCAAGACCAGCTTCTCCCACCGGCTCTCCATTCAGCTGCGCACACTGGGAAAGAAGCCCCATCCCATCGCGCTGGACGATTATTTTGTGGACCGGGAGCTGACGCCCAGGGACGAGAACGGGGATTACAACTTTGAGTGCCTGGAAGCGCTGGATGTGCGGAAGTTTAACGAGGACATGACTCTTCTTTTGTCCGGGGAGAGGGTGGAGCTGCCCAGCTTTAATTTTAAGACGGGAAAGCGGGAGTACAACGGACATTTCATGCAGCTGGAGGCGGACGATATCCTGGTGATCGAGGGCATCCACGGCCTGAACGAAAAGCTTTCCTATGCGCTGCCCAACGAGAGCAAATATAAGATTTATATCAGTGCGCTGACCAACATCAATATCGATGAGCACAACCGGATCCCCACCACGGATGGGCGGCTTTTGCGCCGCATGGTGCGCGACGCCAGGACCAGAGGAGCGGACGCGGCGCGGACCATCGGGATGTGGCCCTCGGTGCGGAGAGGGGAGGAGCAGAATATCTTTCCCTATCAGGAGGAGGCGGACGCCATGTTCAACTCGGTGCTGATCTATGAGCTGGCGGTGCTGAAGCCCTTTGCGGAGCCGCTTTTGTTCCAGATCCCCAAGGGAGCGCCGGAGTACTATGAGGCCAAGCGGCTGTTGAAGTTTTTGGATTACTTTTTGAGCGTTCCCAGCGAGAGCCTTCCCAATAACTCGATCTGCAGGGAGTTTGTGGGGGGAAGCTGTTTTCGGGTGTAGCCTGACAGGAAAGAGTGAGATACAAAGGAGAAAGCAAGGTGGAGCAAAGGGAAAAAAGCAGTGTGACTCGGCTGTATCACGCGGGAAACTGGGTGGTGCGTATCATCGGCAGCATGATCTTTCTTGCGCTGGGATGGTATTCCATGAAATATACCTACTACGTAGAACCGGGCGACTGGGAGTGGCCGACCAATGTGGCGGACTCCGTGGGGAGGAATCTGCTGGCGCTTGCGGCGGCGCTGGCTGTATTTGCGGCGCTGTCTGCGGCGGAGCGCCGTATAAGCAGGAGGGCGCAGCTTTTTTGGAAGAGAGCCTCCCTGTGTGCCGTCCTGTTATGGGTGGGCGGCGCCAGCGCCTGGTGGATCCTGGCCGGCGATCGGATCCCGGTGGCGGATCAGGCTCATATATATGGGGGAGCCTCTTATTTTATGGAGGGAGACTTTGGTTTCCTGAACAAGGGAGCCTATCTGGGAATGCATCCCCATCAGCTGGCGTTGGTTGCCCTGTGTGAGCTTTTCTTTCGCTTTGTGGGGGCTTATAATTATAAGGCCATCGAGGCCGTCTGCGGGATCCTGGCTGTCGGCGCCGTATTTGTGGGATATCTGCTGGTGTCGGAGATCTCGGACCGGATGAGTGTGATCGTGGGGTATAACCTTCTGATGCTGGGATGCTTGCCGCTGATCTTCTATACCCCCTGGTGCTATGGGGACATCCCCAGCATTTTCTTCGCCCTGATCGTGGCATGGGCGCTGCTGCGGTATGCGAAGCAGGGGAGGGTGAGGTATTTGGTCCTTTTGGTGGGTGCCATGACCCTGGCGCTTTTGTTTCGCAAACATTCGCTCATCCTGTTGACCGCGTTCTGCATCGTTGCCGTCCTCTACGCGCTGCGGAAGAAGGATCGCCGGATCCTGTTGGCGGCGCTTGCGGCGGTTGTGATGTTTGAGGCGTCTTATCAGGGAATCTATAAAATGTATGAGGTGCGTTCCGGGATCGAGCACGAGGAGGGGATCCCTTTTGTGGCCTGGGTCGCCATGGGGATGCAGGAATCTACCGGGTATTATTTTGGAGGCTGGTTCAACAATTATCCCAAGGCCATCTACGGACAGATGGACCTGGACGAGGAGATGGTGGTGGATGCCTCTCTGCAGAATCTGAAGGAGCGGTTTATTGCCTTTGGGAAGGAGCCAAAGCATGCGGTCGAGTTTTTCCGGGAGAAGATCCTGTCCCAGTGGAACCAGCCCCTTTATGAATCCATTTTTTTCAATACCAACTATAATGGGGAAGCTCCGGCTCCGAATTCTGTGGCGGAAGGGGTGTCGGGGATCCATTTTGAATCCTATCTGCATTTTTGTGACAGATGGCAGTTTGTTATTTTTCTGGGAATGCTCTGCTATTATCTCTTTGCGGTGAAAAAGGACAGCCCGATCCTGCAGCATCTGCTGGCGGTCACGATCATCGGAGGATTTTTCTTCAGCATCCTCTATGAGGCCAAGGCGCGGTACATCTTTCCCTATTATGTGATGATGTTCCCCTATGCCGCATACGGTTACTGTCTGCTGCAGGAAGCGGTCGTTTCCCTGATCGGCAGATGGCGGAATAAGCGGCATGAGGTAGAGCCGGAATGGAGCGAGAAAAGGAGGACTGCGTGAGAGCGGCTTGCTTTTTTGGCGGGATGAGGCTATAATGAGAAGGTGCAAGTAAGACAGGTGATCGCGGCCGCGGAGCGTTTCCGCGGGTGAGGAAAGTCCGGGCTTCACAGGGCAGGATGCCAGATAACGTCTGGTGGAGGCGACTCCCAGGACAGTGCAACAGAGAGATACCGCCGGGGACGGGCGTTGTCCGTCTCCCGGTAAGGGTGGAAAGGCAGTGTAAGAGACTACCGTCCGTCTGGCAACAGGCGGAGCCATGTAAACCCCATCCGAAGCAAGACCAAACAGAGGGCCACAGGCTTGCCCGGCCTGCTCTCAGGTAGGTCGCTTGACGCGGCTGGCGACAGCCGTGCTAGATAGATGATCACCCAACGACATAACCCGGCTTATCGTTTTGCTTGTATGAGAAAGCTCCGGAGATATGAGCCAAGAGCTTGTAGCTCCGGAGTATTTGACGGACGAAGAATTTGACGGGCGGAGAATTTGACGGACGGAGAAAAGGAAGGAACAGAGAGCGGCGGGCTGACATCCGGAAGGAGGCAGTCCGCTTTGTGTGAGGTGAAGAGGCGATGACATGCCGGTATGAAAGCGGGGGACGGCGGCCCCCAAAACGGCTCCAAAGACGGCTTCGAGCCGGAGCGCACAGCTTGGTACGCCCGGCGGCTCTGGCCGCAGGCGCGGGGAGTTTCCTCCTGTGCGCCCTTCTTGCGGGCTGCGGCCGGGAGGATATGTCCGGCCCACCGGAGGACGGCGTTCCAACGACGGGAGAAGAAAGGCGGGATGCGGAGATACCGGGCGGGGGCACACAGGACGGGGATCCGGCGGAAGCGGAGGACGGTCTGGTGCGGATGCGGACGGCTGCCGTGGGGATCGCCGCCGGGGGGCTTTCCGGCAGCGGAGTGATCTACGAGGTGTCGGAGGACGGGATCCTGCTCCTGACCGCCGGCCATGTGATGGGGGACGCCGGGGAGGAGGCGTCCGTGACGTTCTATGACGGGGAATCGGCCGTCTGCCGGGAATTCTGGGTGTTCCCGGACGCGGACTGTGCCTTTTTGAGGGTTCCCCGGGGGGCCCTGCCCACGGGCTGGGAGGAACGGTACCTGGCCGTGGAAAAGGATCGGGCGGCCTTCGACCGGACAGAGGAGGGGAGCGGGATATTCCTGGCGGATCCGGAGAATGAAAACGATTTCGGTTATCGCTACGGGATGCTCCTGGAGCCCTGGATCTATGTGGAGGATTTTGGGCAGTATATGATGCTTTTGTCCGGGGAAGCAGAGCCCGGCATGTCCGGGTGCGGCGTGTTTGACGAGAAGGGCTGTTTTCTCGGGATCCTGTGCGGGGAAAACGGGGAGGGCGAGCTGGCGGTGCTTCCCTACAGTGTGGCGGACGCCCTGTGCGGAAGCCTCTGACCCAGGCGGCGCGGCCGGAAAGTTTTCCCTTCCCGATATTGACATTCCCGGGATTCTGGTAGAAAATAAGAGAAGTAAAAAAAGATTATGATGGAAAGAGGTTTGAGGCTATGACAAAGATCGACGTAGTATCCGGCTTTTTGGGAGCCGGAAAGACCACACTGATAAAGAAGCTCCTGCAGGAGGCGCTGGATGGCACCAAGACCGTTCTGATCGAGAACGAGTTCGGCGAGATCGGCATTGACGGCGGTTTCCTGAAGGAGTCCGGCATTGAGATCAAGGAGATGAATTCCGGGTGCATCTGCTGTTCCCTGGTGGGAGATTTCGGCACCTCCCTGAAGGAAGTGATTGAGACTTACGCGCCGGAGCGCATCCTGATCGAGCCCTCCGGCGTAGGGAAGCTCTCCGATGTGCTGAAGGCCGTAGAGCGGGTAGCGGGAGACCTGGATGTGGAGATCAACAGCGCCGTGGCGGTGGTAGACGCCTCCAAGTGCAAAATGTATATGAAGAATTTCGGCGAGTTCTTCCTCAACCAGATCGCCTACGCGGGTACGATCATTCTGAGCAGGACGGATAAGGTGTCCCCGGAGAAGGCGGCGGAGTGCGTCGCCATGATCCGGGAGCACAATGCCCAGGCGACGGTGATCACCACGCCTCTCGCGCAGCTGGAGGGGAAAGCGGTGCTGGAGACCATTGAGGGCGCGGACAAGCTGGACGATCTGCTGCGGGAGATGATGGAGAAGGCACAGAAGGAGCCGGAGCATGAGCACCACCACGAGCATCATCATCACCATGAGGAGGAAGAGGAGCACGGGCACCACCATCATCACCACGAGGAGGAAGAGGAGGAGCACGAACACCATCACGAGCACCACCACCATCACCACGAGGAGGAAGAGGAGGAGCACGAGCACCACCACGAGCACCATCATCACCATGAGGAGGAAGAGGAGCACGATCACCATCATCACCACCACGCCGACGAAGTGTTTACCAGCTGGGGGGTGGAAACGCCCAATGTGTACAGCCGGGAGGAGATCTGCGGGATCCTGAAGGCGCTGGACGGCGGGGAGTACGGTGTGATCCTGCGCGCTAAGGGGATGGTTCCCGCCGGGGACGGCACCTGGATCTACTACGATTATGTCCCGGAGGAGCAGGACGTCCGAAACGGCAAGCCGGAGGTGACCGGAAAGATCTGTGTCATCGGTTCCGAGCTGAAGGAAGAGAAGCTGAAGGAACTGTTTCGCGTGTGACCGCTGCCGGCCGCCCCGCTGTCTGGGGCGGGCATAGATTGGGATCCCGCAGAGCGGGATCCGGGAGGTTCGTATGAAGCCTGTATATATGATCAATGGATTCCTGGAGAGCGGGAAAACCGAATTTATCACATTCACACTGAGTCAGCCCTATTTTCAGATACGGGGAAAGACCCTGCTTCTCCTCTGCGAGGAGGGGGAGAAGGAATACGACGAAGTGCTCCTGAAACGCAGCCGCACCGAGCTGGAGGTGGTCGAAAGCGAGGAGGATTTCAACCCGTCCCATCTTTTGGAGCTGGAGAAGAAGCACAAGCCGGAGCGGATCATCGTAGAGTACAACGGCATGTGGAATTATAAAAACATGAAGCTTCCCAAGGGCTGGCGGATCGAACAGCAGATCACCACCATAGACGGCTCCACGTTTCCGATGTACTATACGAATATGCGCTCCCTGCTGGCGGAGATGATACGCGGCTCCGAGATGATCATTTTTAACCGGTGCGACAGCGTGCGGGAGGAATTAAACAGCTACAAGCGCAACATCAAGGCGGTGAATCCGGGCGCGGAGGTGGTCTTTGAGGATTCGGCCGGGGAGATCGACGAGATCTTTGAGGAGGATCTGCCCTACGATCTGAACCAGGAGACGATCAAATTAGATAACAATAGTTATGGAATATGGTATCTGGACTCCATGGACCATCTGGAGCGGT
>CANPWJ010000118.1 GCA_947584035.1 uncultured Acetatifactor sp.
TAGTCCACGGTGATCCGGTCCAGCACGGCGGCGTTGGCCCGGCCCGCCCGGACGGCGGCGAAGTCCGCGGCCACAGAGGCGATGGACTTCCTCATCTTTTCCTCGTATACTTTGTATTCCGCTTTCATTGGTCGTTTTCCTCCTTCACAATCGTTCCGATCTTTTCACCGCGCAGCACGCGGATGATGTTATAGGGGTCCTTCAGCGCAAAGAGCAGCACGGGGATGTGGTTGTCCATGGAGAGGCTGGTGGCGGTGGTGTCCATCACCGCCAGGTGCTGGGCCAGCACCTCGTCGTAGGTGATGACGTCGTACTTCACAGCGGTGGGGTCCTTCACCGGGTCGGCGCTGTACACGCCGTCCACATTCTTGGCCAGCATGATGAGGTCTACCCCCATCTCGGCCGCACGCAGCGCAGCGCCCGAATCGGTGGAGAAATAGGGATTTCCCGTGCCGCACGCAAATATCACGATCCTGCCCTTCTCGAAGTGGCGTATCGCCTTGCGCAAAATGTACGGTTCGGCAACCTTGGTGATGGTAAGCGCGGTTTGCACTCTGACGGGAATGTCGTGCTGTTCAAGCCTGTCCTGAATGGCAAGCGCGTTCATCACCGTGGCGAGCATGCCCATATGGTCCGCGGCGGAGCGGTTCATCTTTTCGTCCGCCTGCCTGCCGCGCCAAAAATTGCCGCCGCCCACTACGATCACCCGCTTTCCGGTATAGTCCGGTACATTTCCGCGGCCGATCTCGCCCAGCATATCCACCGCGTTGAACACGCCTTTGCTGTTCACGCCCTCAATGCTCACGCGCTTTCCCACCTGGGCGCCGATGGCGATGTAGACGGCGTTGTACTCCTCCAGGAGCTGTTCCATGGTGACGTCCTTGGTGACGCAGGTATTGTACCGCACCTCGATATTGCCGGTGGAGAGGATCGCCTTGATATCCTCGTCCAGGCGGTCTTTCGGCAGACGATAGTTGGGGATGCCGTAGCGCAACATCCCGCCCAGCGCCTCGCGCTCCTCATACACTACTACCTTGTGCCCCATCAGGGACAGGAAGTAGGCCGTGGTGAGTCCCGAAGGTCCGCCGCCAACCACGGCGATCTTCTTTCCGGTGGACACGTTGCACGCCGGCACCTTCACCTGGTCCGCGGCGATCTGATCCACCGCGAACTTTTTCAGCCCCCGGATATTGACCGGGCTGTCCAGCAGGTCCCTTCTGCACTTTTCCTCGCAGGGATGCTCGCAGATAAACGCGCAGGAGGTCGGGAAGGGATTGTCGTGCCGGATCAGGTTGATGGCGTCCGCGTAGCGGTGCTCGCCGATCAGGGCTATGTAACCCGGAATGTCCACATTGGCCGGGCAATAAGAAATGCAGGGAACCTTCTGGCCGATCTCCGCCTGGCACCGATGTTCCCGGATATGGCTCATGTACTCGTCGTGGAACAGCTCCACGCTCTGCAGCACGATATTGGCCGCCTCATAGCCGATGGCACAGTCCGCCGTGTCCTGGATCATATGGGCCAGCGCCACCATGTTGTCAAAGGTCTCCATGTCCGCTTTCCCGTCCAGGATCTTCCGCATCATGTTCTCCACCTGCTCCAGGCCGTCGCGGCAGGGCACACACTTGCCGCAGGTCTGTGTCCGCGCGCTCTCCAGGAAGGAGAGCTGTACGGAGATCGGACATACGCCCGGCGGGCACGCCTTCACGCGTTTGACGTATTTGTCCAGAAATTTGGTAACCTTTTCATTCACCTCGTTCGTGTGAATCACATTTTTTGAGTGCATGAAAAACCTCCTACTCCATAGATTGACATCCGTTTTCCTTTGTCGCCATACCACCCGACTATTTTCATTGTAATGTATTTGTGCAATAATTACAAGGAAATTTGAGAAAAAATATCCTTTATCGTGCACATTCCCCATCTGTGCCCTGCATGATCCGGATTCCATGCTCCAGAGAAGGCAGAATGTACGAAAGGCTCTCCCGCACCGCCTTAGGGCTCCCCGGCAGATTGATGATCAGCGTCCTCCCCCGCATCACGCTGACCGCACGGCTGAGCATGGCGCGGGGGGTGATGGTAAGGCTGTAGGCCCGGATGGCCTCCGCGATCCCCGGTACATTCCGCGTGGCTGCCCGCAGCGTGGCCTCCGGCGTATGGTCCCTGGGGGAGAGCCCGGTCCCTCCGGTGGTAAAGATCACATCCACCCGCTCCTCATCGGCCAGCCGCACCAGCTCCCGGTACAGAAGCTCCTCCTCGTCGGGAAGGATCGCCCGGGCCGCCACCCGGTAGCCGTTCTCCGTCAGGAGCTCCTCTATGGCCGGGCCGCTCAGATCCTCCCGCTCTCCCTGGGTGCCCTTGTCGCTGGCGGTCAGGACGGCCGCCCGAAAAAACGCTTCCTTTTCCGGCTCCCGCTCCGGGAGCAGCCGCATCTCATCTCCCACCCGGATCACGCCTCCCCGGATCACCCTGGCAAAGACGCCCTCCCGGGGCATGATGCAGTCCCCCACCTGATGAAAGATCGCGCACTCCGAATGGCACTGTTTCCCGATCTGCGTGATCTCCAGGATCACCTCCCCGCAGCCAAAGCGGGTACCCACCGGGTAGGTCTTAAAGTCAAACCCTTCCACCAGAAGATTCTCCCCGAAGGCGCCGTCCTCCACCCGGGCTCCTCTGGCGCGGAACTTCTCCACCTCCTCATAGGAGAGGAGGCTCACCTGCCTGTGCCAGTTTCCCGCGTGGGCGTCCCGTTCCAGGCCGTAATTTTCGATCAGGCGGCACTCTCCTATGTTCTGCTTGGCCGTCCCTTTTTTTTCACTGATACAGACCGCTTTTACGGTTCCCATCCCTTCATCCTCCTATCTGATACATCTTCCGCCCATCCGCGTCCTCCCCGGGCCCCTCAAAGTGATGCTCTCCCGGCTTCTGCCGGACCGCCTCCGCGATCCGCTGCCGGATCCTCTCGTCGCTTACCTCCGGCTCCCGCAGCAGCTCCCGCAGATCCACTCCGTGATCGTACTGCAAGCACAGCTTCAGACGCCCCTCGGCGGTGAGCCGCACCCGGTTGCACCGGTCACAGAATTTGTGGGAGATGGGGCTGATCACGCCGATCCGCCCCAAAAGTCCCGGGAACCTGTAATATTGAGCCGGGCCGTCCCCGCGCCCGGAGGGCAGCTCCTGCGCCTCCCCGAAGCGCGCCGTCAGACGCTCCAGGATCTCCCCGGAGGAGATCCCCTGAAAGCGGGCGCCGCAGCCGATGGGCATCAGCTCGATAAAGCGCACGTCCACCGGACGGCTCTCCGCAAGCTCTGCCACCTCCTCCAGATCCTTCGCATTGAGCTCCCGGCAGGGGACACAGTTCACCCGGACCGCCATGCCGGCGGACAGGGCGGCCTCCAGTCCGCACAGCACTTCCTTCAGCGCGTCCCGCCCCGTGATTCGGGCGTAGCGCTCCGGCCGCAGCGTGTCCAGGCTGATATTCACCCGGTCCAGCCCCGCCCGCCTCAGCTCCTCCGCCAGGGGCGCCAGGCAGACGCCGTTGGTGGTCATGGCGATCTCTTCGATCCCGGGCAGCTCCCGGATGTCCGCGCTCAGCTTGACGATATTTTTGCGCACCAGAGGCTCCCCGCCGGTAACGCGCACCTTCCGGATGCCAAGGGAGGCCATCACGCGGCACACGCGGGCGATCTCCTCCAGCGTCAGGACCGCTTCGTGGGAAAGTCTCCGGACGCCCTCCTGGGGCATACAGTACCGGCACCGCAGATTGCATTTGTCCGTCACGGAGATCCGCAGATAGTCGATGACTCTTCCCAGATCATCCTTCATTACCGGTTCCAAGGGCATCCCTCCTCTCCAAAAGCATCAGTTTCTCCGGCGGGATCCGCAGCCGGAGCGTCTGGCAGCCCTGCCCTTCCAGGCGGCTCCAGGCTTCCTTCGACAGCTCATAGCGAAGCAGCGACCGGTCGCCCGCCGCCGGGTTCCCTTTTTGCCGAAACAGGACGATCACGGAGAAGGTGTCCTCCACCACCCGCAGGATCTCACATTCCAGCACGTTCTCCGGCGCGTCCTCCACAGCCGGCTCGAAGTAATGGGCCCGAAAACCGGCATACCCGGCGGTTTCCATTCCCCGCTCGGCCTTCAGGAAGATTCCCCAGTCCGCCGCAAAAAAGCGGCCGTCCGCCCGCCGTTCGATCCGGGTCACGTTCTTGCATCCGGTCAGAAGCGCGGCCGCCAGCGTCCGGGGCCCGGCGAAAAGCTCCCGCTTGTCCCGCACCTCCACAAGCGCCCCGGCCTCCATGACCGCGATCCGCTCGGTGAGGCGGTACGCCTCGTTCCGGTCGTGGGACACAAAGAGCGTCGTCCCCCCAAACCGGGAGATCACATCCATGAGCTCCCGCTCCAGCTGCCATTTCAGGTCGTTGTCCAGGGCCGTGAAGGGCTCGTCCAGCATCAGGATATCCGGCTTTGCCGCCAGCATCCGCGCCAGCGCCGCCCGCTGTCTCTGTCCCCCGGAGAGCTGCCAGGGATAATGCTCCTCCAGCCCTGTCAGATAAAAGCGCTCCAGGTATTCCCCGGCTTTCCTCCTGCGCTCCCTCCGGTTCCCGGGGATGCCGCAGCAGAGGTTGTCAAACACCGTCATATTGGGAAAGAGCGCGTAATCCTGAAACAGATAGCCCACCCTTCTCTTTCGCACGGGCATGTCGATGTGTCCGGCCGAATCAAAGAGCACCCGGCCGTCCAGGACGATCCTGCCCCGGTCCGGCCGCTCGATGCCGGCAATACACTTCAAGGTCATGCTCTTGCCGCACCCGGACGCTCCCAGGAGACCAAACGCCTCGTCCCCCGCCTCAAAGCTTACGCACAGCCGAAACGCCCCCAGCCGTTTCTCAATGTCTACCGAAAGCGCCATCTGCTGTCCCTCCTTCCGGTTTTCTGCCGCTCTGTAAGGAGATTCAGGAGAAGCAGGGTGGCAAAGGAGATCGCCAGGATCACGCAGACCCAGCGGTAGGCCAATGCCCGATTGCCTCCCTGAACCGCCGAATAGACCGCTATGGACATGGTCTGGGTGCGGCCCGGAATATTGCCCGCCAGCATCACCGTGGCCCCGAATTCGCCCATGGCCCTGGCAAAGGCCAGGACCGTCCCGGCCATCACCCCGGGCCAGGCGGCCGGCAGAAGGATCCGAAAGAAAATGCGAAGCTCTCCCATCCCCAGCGTCCTGGCCGCAAAGACGAGATCCGGATCCACCTGCTCAAAGGCGCCTCTGGCCGTCCGGTACAGAAGCGGGAAGGAAACCGCCGCGGCGGAGATCACCGCCCCCTGCCAGGTGAACAGGACGCTCACACCGGCCAGCGCCAGGGCCCTTCCCAGGATCCCCCGGTTTCCAAACAAAAGCAGGAGAAAAAAACCTACCACTGTGGGGGGGAGCACCATGGGCAGGGACAGGATCCCGTCCAGCACGAACCGTCCCCTCCGCAGGGCGGACACCAGCCTGGCGGCCGCAAGCCCCAGCACAAAGGCCAGGAGCGTGGCGCAAAAGGCCACCTTCAGCGATATCCAAAAAGGTGAAAAATCCATCGTTGTCTCCTTCCCCGGCCCCTCATTCAGCGCCAGCCATGGAGAAGCCGTAGCTCTCAAACAGCTCCGCCGCCTCCGGAGACCCAAGATACTCCAAAAAGCGCTGCGCTTCCTCCGGATGCGCCGAGCTTTTCACGATCCCTGCCGGATAAATGACAGGAGTGCAGGAACCCTCCGGAGCATATGACACAACTGTCACACCATCCGTTGTCCGGGCGTCCGTGGCGTATACCACGCCGCAGTCCACGGCGCCGGACTCCACCCAGGCGAGCACATTCCGCACATCCGTCCCATAGTTTGCCTTCTCCTGCACCTTCTCCAGGATCCCCAGGGAGGAAAAGATCTCCTCGGCGTACTGTCCCACCGGGACGCTGGCCGGATCGCCCAGCCCGATCAGCGTTACCTCCTCGCCGGTCACATCCGAAAAATCGGTGATGGACAGCGTGCTGTCCTTCGGCACGATCAAAACCACCTTATTTTCCAGAAGCTCTTCGATGCTGTCGGAGTCCATCAGCCCCTCTTCCTCCAGAGCGTCCATCTGCTTGTTTGCCGCGGAGAGAAATAGATCCGCCATAGCTCCCTCCTCGATCTGCGTCTGCAGGGCGCCGGAGCCGCCGTAGGAGAAGGTCAGGGTCACTCCCTCATGTTCCGCCTCATACCGCTCCTGGATCTCCCCGCAGACATCCGTCAGGCTGGCCGCCGCCAGGATCGTGAGCTCCACCGGCTCCTGCCCTGTCTGGTTCTCCCCAGTCTGCAGCTCCCCGGTCTGCGTCTCCGCCTGGGCCGCCTCCTTTGTTCCGTCCGCCTCTATCCGGGTCTCCTGCTCCGCGTCAGAGGCATTTCCCTCTGAAACCGCTCCTTTCGTTCCGCAGCCTGCCAGGCAGAGCGCTGCCGCAGCCATGATCCACGCGATTCTGTTTTTTCCTTTATGTTCCAATTTGTTTCCTACCCTTCCGTTTCGTTTTGCTTTGTTTTTATTTCGTTTTTATTTCGTTTTTTAGTTGTTGTGTTTTTGTTTTGTTGTTATAAATTTTTCTGCTCCTTCCGCACAAAATGCCCGCTCTTTCCGCCGGATTTCTCCAACAGGCAGACATTCGTGATCTCCATGGAGCGGTCCATGGCTTTACACATGTCATAGACGGTGAGGAGCGCCACGCTCACCCCGGTCAGCGCCTCCATCTCCACCCCGGTCCTGCCGCACAGCTTGGCGGTACAGAACGCCTCGATGCTGGAGGTTTCCTCCCGAAGCGCAAAGTCGATCGTCACCTTCGTCAACAGGAGGGGATGGCACATGGGGATCAGTTCAAAGGTGCGCTTGGCCGCCATAATCCCGGCAATACGGGCACACCCCAGCACGTCTCCCTTTTTCGCGGTGCCGCCCTTTACGGCGTCGAACACCTCTCTGCTCACCCGGATCTCTCCCCGGGCCACCGCGGTGCGCTCCGTTTCCCCCTTGTCCGTCACATCCACCATGATGGCGTTCCCGTTTCCGTCAAAATGTGTAAATTCCGCCATATTTCTTGATCCTGCCTCTCTAATACTTTTTTGATATCTGCGGCCCCGTCCGGCCCGGTCACTTGCCGAAGCCGCAGTTGGGGAAGGTGCAGACCGGGCAGTTCAGGCAGAGTCCTCCCTCCCCATAGCGGACCAGATCCTCCGCGCACAGCACCTCCCCCGCCAGTACCCGCGGGAGCACTAGGTCGAAAACGGTCCGCCCGGCATACATCACACAGCCAGGAAGCCCCATCACGGGCACCTGCCTTCCGTCCCGCTCATAGTAAGCCAGCAGGAACATCGCCCCCGGCAGCACCGGGGCG
>CANPWJ010000119.1 GCA_947584035.1 uncultured Acetatifactor sp.
CAAAGGGGACAGACTGTAAATCTGCTGCAAATTGCTTCGGTGGTTCGAATCCACCTCCACCCAGTTGTCTGCTGGTATGGCGGAATAGGCAGACGCAAGGGACTTAAAATCCCTCGGGGGCAACCCCGTGCCGGTTCAAGTCCGGCTACCAGCACTCATGTAGAAGTGGGAGAAACACTGATTTTTGCAGCGTTTCTCCCACGCTTGCTTCTGAGGGAAGTTCCTGCACGGGACGATGGAAAAGCCAGACGACAACGAGCCCTGGCATATGGGAGGGCCATACAGAGGAGGTGTATAAGGATGAGAAGAATCGCAATACGGATCCTATTTTCTGTGTTTGCAGTTGAGCTGTTCCTGGTATGGATGATTTGTGTGCCCGATACGCAGTATTCTCTCCCGATGAACCGAATGATCAAATATCCCCTGGTATGCTGTGCAGCCTATTTGATCTTTACGTTATTGTTATATAAAGGGCATCTTTTTCACGAAAGAAACCGGCGGCTTCAGAAGATTCTGCTGGCGGCCTATCTGATCTTATATTCCGGAATCGTTTATTGGTGCTGCGATCAGCTGGCTTGTACTCCACGCTTCTTGACGGACGATTTTCATGTAAGAACGCAGGCCATGTATCTGGCCGGATTATCCGATACGAGCGACTGGGAATATTTTGCAACTTTTAGAAATAATGTCTCTCCCATGCTGCTTTTGTCATGGCTGCTGCGGCTGGGGCGCTTTTTGGGCCTAAAGGATCCGGTGCGTCTGGTCTTTTGCCTGAATATCCTGCAGATAGACGTTGCGGCGGTATGTATTTACACGCTGATCTTAAAATTTTGTCAGAGCAGCTATAAATATGTTTTGGCGTGGCTGGGCGTGGGGATCCTCAGCGTGAATTTAGCCGCGATCGGCCATTCCCAATCGACTTATACGGATGCGATGTCCTTTTGTTTTAGCATTTTGGCCTTTACTGTGTGGAGCTGCATCAGGAAAGGGCAGAGTCTGTATAAAAAGGCAGGACTGTCCGTTTTGGCAGGATCCTTATGGGGGATAGGCGCGGCTGTGAAGATGACGGCATTGATTTCTTTTTTTGCGGTGATCTGTTATGTGTGCTTCTGTACTTCTGTCAGGAAGCACTTGGGCAGCCTGTTGGCTGCCGCCTTGGCCATGGGGGGGTATTGGCAGGGTTCCACATCTGCTCCGATACTCTTCCAAGCAAAAATATGGAGGAACAGTATGGGTTTCCTATCCCGATTTACTGGCTTGCGGTTGGCTTGAGGGCGGATGGAGGCTTTGCTCAAAATGGTGAATATGTTTTGATGCTTCAAAATGCTTCTGATTTGAAGATGCGTAAAGAGGTAACCTTTCAATATGTAGCGGATCATATATGGGAAGCCTGGGACATGGATCATATCATAAGCAAGGCAAGGGCTAATTTTGCGTTTGGGACTCTTGGTTCCCAGGATTTTGTGGAGGTTTCGGAAAAGGATTCGACTCTTTTTGAGATTTTTACATTTAACGGCCTCCATTTTAAGAAGTATGCCATGGCGGCTACCAGTTATTTCTACTCGCTTTTGATTTTGCTCGGCGTAGCTGTTGCGGCGACAGTTTACAGAATGAAAAAGGGAAATGTGTTTAACCCGCTGCATGTGGTCACGATCTTTACCCTGTTTGGAATCATGGTTTATGTAATGATATTTGAGGCGAATAACCGGCAGTTATACAACCATGTTTCCTGGTTTGTGATCGGAGGGACCCTGGGGATCGAGAGTGTCCTTCTGGCAGGGAAGAATGTCGTAACAAAAATCCGCAGCAGAAGGCAGGATAGGACAAAGCTATGAAAAGAGGGAGAAGGGTGTGCTGTCCCCGGACAGGCAAAATTTTTTTCCGAATGGCGCTGATCGGACTGTCGCTTCTGGCGACTGTCAAAGTTCTTTTTTTCTTTATTGATATAGATGAGCAATATGCTGTGGCTATGGCCTATCGAATGGCCCGCGGGGACCGTATGTTTTTGGAGATGTGGGAGCCGCATCAGACCTCCGGTTTTCTGGCGTTTGCTCTGGTCAGGATCTTTCTGGCGGTCACCGGCGGTGTGGATGGTATCGTCATCTACCTGAGACTGGCGGGTGTTTTGTTCCAGGCGGGAGTCAGTCTGTTCTTGTATACGACCCTGAAACGGATCTGTTCAGAGGAAACGGCTTTCTTTGCGGCGCTCTTTTTTTACAATACGCTTGCGAAATATAATCAGTCCATTGATTTCACGAATATGCTGATGTGGTTCAGTATGCTGATGTTCTTGTTTCTGGTGCGTTATTTTATGGAGGAAGAAGGGAACTGGTTTTATCTTGTGCTGGCAGGCGTCTGCACGTCTCTGCTGGTGCTGTCATATCCCACCTGCATCTTGTCGGTGCTTCCCGTGTGCGCTGGGATTTGGCGCATGAGCGCCGGGCGGAAGAGATGGCTGTGTACGGGGGTGTACTTGGGCACCTGCGCTGTGTGCGGAGGCGGCTGGCTGCTCTATTTCCTGTCCCACATGACCGTTTCTGAATTTGTCTATGGGGTGTCTCAGATGCTGACAGACGGTTCTCACAGCAAGACCTTTCTGCAAAAGCTTGCGGGCTATGGGAAGGATTTTGGGGCGATACTTCCGTTTCTGCTGGCTGCGCTGGCGCTGGCCTTTGTAATGTGGGGGACAGCGAAGATTGTGTTTCAGAAAAAGAGCAGTTTCCTGTTGTGGCTTCTTTGGGTATCGATGGCGGAGCAGCTGTTTGTCTGGCTGCGTCTGAACCGCCATATAAAGTTTCCCGGCATCTTTTATCTGGTGCTGTTAGCGGTAGGAATCTATCGGTACGGAAAACGGGAGTCCTATGGGATCGCCAGGGATGACCGGGCTTATCAGGCACTGTTCTGGTTTGGCAGCATGACCGCGGTGTGGCTCCTGCTGGCGGCTCTCTGGGCCAGCAATATGGGCTTGATGGAATCCAATGAATATGTAATGATCGGAATGACGGCGGCGCTGGCCTATCTGGAGCAGGAACGGAGATCCTCGAAGGCCTGGTGGCTGCTTATCCTGGTGACTCTGGCAGGGCTTGCGATTTTCCGAAAGGGATACCTTCAGTATTATATCTGGGGAACGGATACGATCTTTGTGGAAAAGCAGAAGGCTCTGGACGGGCCGCTGAAGGGTGTATACTGCCGATATTCCGACGGATACGCTTACAATCAGACCGGCCAGCTGTTAGAACAGTATATTCCCAGGGGAAGCACCGTGATGTATGTCGGTGTGCAGTCGTTCGTCTATCTGCAGGGAGAATATGAGGTCAGCAATTTCTCCACCATCAGCACGCCCGTAATAGATGAGAGACTGCTGGAGTATTGGGACAGGTACCCTGGGAAATATCCGGAATATATCGTCTGGGATCTGGGTGTACCCTACGAATCCCAGCCAAGCGACGCAGCCAGGGAGGAAATGCTCCGCGATAGTGTCCTCCTGGCGGAGGATGAGGGAATACAGATCTATGCGGTGCGGCCATAGGCCGGCGGAGTCAGCGCCTTGCAGGTTCTTAAATTTTCTTAAAATAGTTGCGCTTTCACCCTCCGCAAGCGTATAATAGAGATATGACTACACCGAAGAAACAATTATCCATTCTCTTAACCGTAATTGCGGGGATCTGTCTGGCGGCCGCGGGTATTCTTATCGTGAAAAGCATCCGTGATACAAGGGCGTCGGAGGAAGTGCTGGAAGCCATGCGCGCGTCTGCGGAGGCTTCTATGGAGGCGTCCGGGGAGGCAAACACCGTGGAGGCATCTCTGCCGGCTGCCCGGAAAAAAAGTGCCGGGAAAAGATCCGGCACACGGACAGAGGAAATGGAAACCCAGACCGCGGAGGAGGCGCGGGTGCCGAATCCTTATCGGGACAGTTTTCTGGCCAATGCGGATATGGCAGCCTGGCTTGTGATCCCGGATACGGACATCGACTATCCGGTCATGTGGACCCCCGAAGATGAAACCTACTATCTCTACCGTGATTTTGAGGGGAACGATAATCAAAACGGCTGTCTGCTTCTGGACACGGAGAGTTGTGTGGATCCACTGACGACCAACCTGAT
This sequence comes from uncultured Acetatifactor sp., assembly GCA_947584035.1. Taxonomy (GTDB): domain Bacteria; phylum Bacillota; class Clostridia; order Lachnospirales; family Lachnospiraceae; genus Acetatifactor. The sequence goes on from CANPWJ010000119.1 coordinate 4,104, forward strand.
TATTCACGGGCACAACATGAAATCCGGCGCGATGTTTGGGAACCTTACCGATTATGAGAAGGAATCGTTTTACCGGGAGCATCGCAAGATCCTCCTTTATACGGAGGACTGTCAGCGGACTTACGAGGTCATCGCTGTGTTTCGATCCCAGGTCTACAAAAAGACGGAGGAAGTGTTTAAATTTTACAAATTCTTTCAGGCGGACACGCCGGAGGAGTTTGATGACTTTTATCAGAACATCAAAGAGCTGTCTATTTATGACACAGGTGTGACGGCAGAATTTGGGGATCATTTTATTACGCTTTCCACCTGTGTGTACCACGTGCCGCAGGGACGGTTTGTGGTGGTGGGAAAGGAAGTGGAGAGCGGAGAGCAGTATCTGCCCCTTCAGGAATAGCGTTGTCTATCATTGTTATGTTACCATCATTATCTTACAATCACAGAGGAGGACTCAACATGAAAAAAAGAAAAACCATGGCGTCTTTGTTTGCAGTGTTTGCGGTCATAGCGGCGGTCCTGCTGGCACCGCAGGGCCAGCTTGTCGCTTCGGCGGCGGGGAACACTTACATTGTCCAGGCGGATGAGGACGGTGACTGGAATTATCAGTCCGGTTCTGTCTGGGACGATACGGAAGAGGGAAGAGAGCTCTACTATCTTCAGCAGGAGATCAAGGACGGGGATCTGCTGGTGGTCCAGGGCAGCGGGGAGGAGATCCGCTTAAATGTCCATCTGGCGAATGTAACGCTCACAAAGGGCGCTTCAGCGCTGGTGTTTGCCAACGGCATCGACGAATGCTACATCCTCTCCGGATGTGTGGCGGCCATCAACGGAGAGGTGGCAAACGCCTGGGTGTATGACACCGGAAGAGCAACCTTCAACAATAATGTGCAGACGCTGCAGATCATCAACGAAGAGGAGAACGAGCCTAAAGCCTACGTCACGGCCAAGGGATCCATAGGGCATGTGATTGCCAGGGACAGCGGCGGGACGCATTACGAGTATTACAGTGTGCAGAGCGGCGCGTTGGATATTGAGGACGGCAGCTGGAAAACCGCGGAGGGAAGATACAGCAGCACACCTTCCGCGCAGCCGGCGCCGGCACCCGCATCCGAACCGACTTCTGCTCCGACCGCATCTGCGCCCCAGCCGGCCGCAGCCTCCGGGGAGTACGACGACGTGCCTAAGACCGGCGAAAGCGGAGCGGTCTGCTGGCTGCTGGCTGCCGCTGCCGTATGCCTTGCGGGAAAGGCCCTGCTGAAAAGAGCCGCTTAGCGAGGAAACCGGGCGGACGATCCGGAAAAGAGATTTTTGGAAAAATATGCGGAATAAATGGACAAAATCTGTTTTTCGAGATAAAATAGAACAGAAGTTGGCAGCAGATTGCCCTTTTAGACTAAATTTACAAGAAAGGATTTCCCTATGAAGAAAAAAGTACTTGCAGCGGTTGTCGCTGCGATGAGCCTTGCCCTTTTGGCCGGCTGTGGGGACGAGCAGGCAAGCAGCCCCATAATTTTGGAGCCGGAGACATCGCTGGCGGAGACACAGACTGAGACAGAGACCGTGCAGACGGAAGAATCGGCCGGCGAGCTCTCCGTGATCACGGAGAGAACCGTGGTAGACGGAAAGATGCAGAGCTATCTGACCGGAGAGTGGAAGGATGAGAAGGTTGTGACCCGCAGAAACTTTGCGGTGATGATCCCCAACAACACCCCCGCGCTTCCCCAGTATGGCATTTCCCTTGCCAGCATTGTCTATGAGGCACCGGTGGAGGGCAACAGTTTTACCCGTTTGATGGGAATTTTTGAGGATTATGACGAGCTGGATCGTGTGGGTCCGGTGCGTAGCAGCCGCGATTATTTCCTGTATGAGTCCATGGCATTTGACTCCATTTACTGCAACTGGGGCCTTGCGGTTCCCTATGTAGGGCCGGTCATCAACACCGACCAGGTGGACAATGTGAGCCAGGCGGTTTCCGGCATCGACAGCCCCTCCTCGGAAGCGTTTGACCGTGTGAGCAGACCCGGGAAGGCACTGGAGTTTACGGGCTATATGTTCATTGACGGCTATGAGAAGGCTGTGGAGCGTCATGGATATGAGACGGAATATACCGACCGCTTTGTGCGCGGCTTTACCTTTGCCAATGACTGTATTTACGAGTACGAGGATTACCCGGATGCCACCAAGATCTTCCCCGGCGGCAATACGTCCGGGGCCGGCGGATATTCCGCACATCAGCCTTGTTTCGCCTACAATCCGGAGGATCATCTGTACTACCGCACCCAGTATGGAAAGGCTCACACGGATGAGTATAATGGGGAGCAGATTGCGGTTACCAACGTGGTGTTTAAGGTCTGCCACGGCGAGGTGAGAGACGATCACGGGTATCTGGCATTCGGCGTTACCGGAACCGGGGACGCGGTGGTATTTACCAACGGCAAGGTGATCGAGGGCACCTGGAAGCGCGAGGGCAACTATGAGCCCAATGTATTCTATGATGAGAACGGCGAGGAGATCGTCTTTAATCAGGGCAAGACCTGGATCTGCTGCATCTGGCAGGAAAATAATTACAGCAGCTGGGAGTAGGAGAGACATAACGGTTACGATACTGAGCGCTGCCGCAGAAATGCGGCGGCGCTTTTTTGCGGCAAAATAGAAAGATAAATAAACAGCGTTTTAAGGAAAACAGGTCAAAATTTAAGTGGATAGCGCTGAGTTTTTGCGATAAAATAGGTCTGTATCAAGCAGAGGTCAATGGGAAAGGTCGGAAGCGTATGAAAACAGCAAAAAAGGACAATCAGCAGTTGATTTTGGAAGGGAATATGTTCCGCGCGATCCTGTCGCTGGCGGTCCCGGTGGTAATCAACAGCTTTTTGCAGACCATGTACAATCTGACGGACACTTACTGGCTGGGAAAGATCGGAACGAATCAGCTGGCGGCGATCAATCTGGTGACGCCTGTGCAGAATATCATCATCAATTTCGGAAGCGGGATCACCGTGGCCGGTTCCGTGCTGATTGCACAGTATATCGGGGCCAGACAGAAGGAGGACGCCAAGGCCATGGCCAACCAGATATTTGCCTGTGCGATGCTCTTTGCCCTGGCCTGTGCCAGCGTCTGTTTTCTGTTTACCCCGGGGATCGTGGGCTGGCTGGGGGCGGACGGGGACACCTACCGCTATGCGAACACCTACCTGCGCATTGTGATATGGGATATGCCCTTCCTCTATATGGTAAATATTTTTTCCGCAATACA